>CAYGRY010000028.1:0-33355 GCA_964352405.1 uncultured Halobacteriovorax sp. | reverse complement strand
GCTTGATTTTACTTGTGCTTCAATTTAGAGGTTGAAATGGATTTTTTAGCAGTAAACGATAAGACATTTGTTATTTCAGGCGTTGCTAATAAAAAAAGTGTTGCTTATAGCGCTGCTAAAATATTGCAAGACAACGGGGCTAAACTTATTCTAACGGTTCAAAGTTCAGATCACGCACAAAAAGTCTCCACATTATTTCCAGACTCTAAAGTGATCATCGTTGATGTTGAAAAAAGTGAGACGATAACGGCTTTAGGTCAAAGCTTAAAAAATGAAAAAAGAAAAATTGCCGGTTTTTTACATTCAATGGCGTTTGCCAATTACTCTGAGCCAAAAGCCTTTCATGAAACGAATTGGAACGACTTTGCACAGGCCACTCGTATTTCATGTTTTTCTTTAATTGAAATGAGTAATGCTCTTATCGATTGTTTTGAAGAGAATTCTTCTATTGTTACCGTATCAATCTCAAGCACAAGAGCGACCAATTACGGTTATATGGGACCTATTAAGGCAGCCCTTGATTCAACTGTTGCTTTTTTAGCGAAATCTTTAAGTCCCAAAAATATTCGTGTTAATGGGGTTTGTTCAGGACCGCTTAAGACATCAGCTTCAGCAGGTATTCCCGGCTATATTGAAAACTATCTGTTTGCAGAAAAGCTGACACTTAGAAAACAGGCTCTCAAAACGGATGAAGTTGGAAGCACCATTGCCTTTTTAATGTCTCCTAAATCAAGTGGATTTAATGCAACTGGATTAGTTGTTGATGCTGGTATGTCGGCCAATTATTTTGATGAACAGGTTGTTCAAGCCGGTCATTAAATACCGACTTTTGTGAACGCTAATTAGTTTTTAATTTAGGGTTGTTTTTGTTATCTTCGTTTTTCCAAATCTTAGAATTTTGCTATTTACAAACGTTGTGAGCGTATTCGATCGCCTCAAACATCTCATCTTGGGCAGCACCAACTAAGTCAGCATCCATTGAACTATTCCTTAGAGTTACGTATCTCCCAGTTGCTCCTACAACTCGATCAATTGCATCTTCACAAGGTATAGAACTGGATAAAGCTGAGAAGCTTAATAGTGTTAAAGCTAAAATAGTTATTGACTTCATAATTACTCCTAGAGCTCGCGCTCATTTAGTTAATGGTTCTTTTAAACCGTTTATATTTTAATTCTATGTCTTTCTATTTTTCACTCATCAAACCTCGTTTTTTGAGTGATTTTATAAACTGGTTTTTTATGCCCTAGCTTTTGTGACTAAGGCATAATTATTTTTCTAGGGAATCTTAATTTCACTAGTGTTAAGAAAAATATTTTCCGTTTTCTTACTACCAAACTGTTGTGTACTTGTGGATTTAAGAAAATCTCCCTTTTCTCCTGTAAAAAATATTGTTTCGATATTTTTTTCATTCATTACAGGGGCCCGCTCATCAAAGCGTTCGTTCTTACATAAAGTACCAGCAATAATTACTCCCTTATTAGCTTTAAAATATTCTCGCTTGTCCCCTAGATTGATTATCTGCCAAGTATCCAAAAACATTGGATGGGAACCTGAAATATAATTCCCTCCTTTTGTCATTAGACTACTTTGGCATCTTAACCAACTGCCGCCAAGGACTCTGAAAGTCATTTCATCACCGTCTCTATATGTTCTTTTTTCACCATTTTTAAATTTTATTTTGAATGCGAGATAAGCATTATTACTATCCAGACCTAACTCCTCCATTAAATTAGAGTCAAATCTAGATTGGCGTAATCTTTCCATAGAATCAAAATCTCTATAGACGTAATCTGACTTTTCTCCAAAATCATTCATTTTTGATGGAAATGCCTCAACCTCTCCCGCTTGAGAAACAAGAGAAACAAGAGAAACAAGTGCTAATAATACAATTAATAATTTCTTCATAAATCCTCCTGGGCTTTCTCTCACAAATCAAATGGTTTTTATCCAAACCTTGCTCATCAATTGTTTGTCTTATTGTAGTTAATTGGAGAATTCAAAGATATGTTCCCTATATTTAGTACAGGGGGTGTTAGCTTTCTAACACTCAAATAAAATTTCGGGTACTTAGCTAGATGTCATCATTAGTTGATCCCGCTTAGGTTAACAGGTTGTTATGTTAGAAATGCGCCTTTGGGTTAAGATTTTATTGATTTAATTCGCTCTGCCTTAAAAGCTTGGCGAATATCAGAAAACTTAATCTTTTTAGTTTCTTTAATTTTTAATACTTAGTCTTACACTACGAACGAAATTGCCGATAGGGTAGAATGCGAAAGCCTCTGTGTTGCCTTAGCTGTTCGTCCTCTCATTAGGCCACAGAATCTTAAACAGCTGAAACGAATGTTTCGCACCTGTAGGATTCATGTTTAAAGTGTTCATCCATTTTTCTCTTTTTTTATTCTTATCAGGCCAAGCCTGGTCACAAGAATTTCAAAGCTTTTCGCTTAAACAAAATGCTAATGGTTTTGCCCTTCCCATTCCTGCTGCTCAAGAAACACCACTCTTTGATCGTATTGCGAGAGACTTCAGTGATTACCGTTTGCATGCGAGTGATGCAGCTTCAAGAGTCTTAGCAGGCAATACCTTAAATGTGGTTGGTGGCCTGTCTGGCGTTGGATTTTCCTTAGTTAAGAATTTCGGCGGTTTCTCTATCAATGCCAATCGACAACTAGCTCCAGATCTTTTTGATGATCACCGTTGGATTATTGTCGATGAACTTACCATTCTTATCGATGCCCAAGGATATCTAGGCGAACTTCGAGATCAGGATGTCGTCGATATTAGTGATACTAATTTGGCCGCCTTCGCTGGTATCGCTTTTAAAAGAGTTTATCGCATTACTCACTTTGCTAGCTCCTATGAAGAGGGTTTAACTAAAGATTACGATAAACTAGTTTTTCCTTTTCGCTGGTTTAGACCTGAAAGTCTGTCAAAACTTGGCGCTTATGAGTACCTCGAAAAAGAGGATGCCTTATCGTTTAAAGCTGGTGGGCTAGTAAGCGCTCCTATTGGCTATGGCCTTGCTGTTGGCGCTGGCATCATGGCAAGTTTTGAAAAGACGGCTAATTTAACGATTCAATCTATTGGACCAGATGATGCTCCCGTTGATCCTAATGAACGCATCAGGCTTACCTATACTAGTGAAAAAACAGCTGCTATCGCGGCCCAGGCAAAGCTTCAAGCTGACTTTTTAGGCTTACTACAGATTACATTATTCTCTTATGACTTTAGTTATTCACTGTCTCATGCACAGTCTTGGAATTTAAATCTTGATCAACAGGCCTTGTCTGATATTGATTCAAATCGTGATCCACTTTTATACGTAGGACTTCAAGATATCCTAAAGCTTAGATCTCCTCGAGTGGATGACCTTGCTCCTTATATTGTGAGTTCTGAAACGAGAAAAACAGAAATCATGAAATCGAAGTATGCCGCCCTCATTTTTGGCGGACGAAAAGAAAAGAGAACAGAGCATGTCCAAACTGTTAAAGATGGAGTGATTCGAAGCTTCTTTCGTCATAACTTTACCAAACAAAGACAAGTTCAAAATATTGTCTCTCGCTTAGTCTCTGAGCTGTTCTCATCATTGTTAAAAATGCCAACAGTTGTCAATAATGCGGCGATTGAAACCAAGAAAGTCTCCTTTGAGTATGAATCAGTTGAGAATCTTGTCGATGATAAGAAAGATCTCGTCTTAAATGATGAATCGTCTTCCATGTTTTTAAATATTTATCATGAAGCTACAGTGGCGACGAAGTCAAAAAAGATGCGAGATTATTTCACCAGTTACACGAGTTATTACTCTGGAGCTGATCCAGCTATTATCTCATTGATCGATCAAGACGGACTAAAACCCCCTTACCAATTTCAAAATACCTTTCAGATCTCTGAAAATGGTGTGCGTTTGATTTCGCATATGGAAACAGCGCTAATGCACGAGATGATTGATGATATTTGTGAGACAAAACCTAAGAATAAGCTTTATGGCTTTAGATCATTATTTAACTTTTGTAAGTGGAAGCTTCAAAAAGATTATCGCAACTATATTTTAGAGGTGAACCACCGTGAAATTAGTATGTCGAGTTACAAAGAATGTAAAAAGTCGATGAAGTGGTATTATTCGGCTAAGAAAAAGAAGATGTATCTTGAAGCCTGTATGAATAAGCTTTCAATGAGAAGTGAGAGTGAAGCCTTAAAGATCGTACCTCTTTGGCGCTTAAAAGATTTTCTCGATGAATTCCTGAATCAATCAAGAGATAAAATAGATGTCTTTTCTATGTTTGGCTTGGCCAACGTTCACTCTTATGGCCAAATAAGTGCCTCAAGAGAAATTGGACTACCAATTAGGGCCATGTTTAGAGAAGGGCAGTGGCAAGGACCTGGTGTTATTGAAGCGGCTAGAGTTTCAAATCAGCAGCGATTACCCGCTTCTAAATGATCTTGATAGTTCTTTAGAGCCTGCTCTGTAGTGATAAGCGGTTTGTAGCCGAAATCATTTTGGGCCTTAGCGTGATAAAACCAATGACTCTTAGATAATTGCATCGCTACAAATCGAGTCATAGGAAGGTTGTCTTTTTTATATCCAATGATCTTTGCCACCGTCTCAAATAACCAACCGACAAAATAAGCCAGCTTAAACGAAATGGTCTTGGTGACAGGTTTTGTTCCATGAATTTTTAAAAGGTCATTAGTGAAGTCCCAAAGCTTAACCGGTTTGTCTTGAGCCACGAAGTAGGCTTGGCCACAGATAGGGGATGATGGACTAATATTTTCAAAGGCAAGGATATGGGCTTGGGCTGCATTTTCAACCGCGATCACATCAACTAGGTTTTCGCCGTTACCAATGATCTTTAATTTATTATCTTTAGCGGCTTGAACCAGTCTTGGTACGAGATGATCATCGCCTGGGCCAAAAATTAAATGTGGTCTGATGGCACAAGTTAAAAGTTTAGATTGATCAATGTCTAAAACATTTTTTTCTGCGATGGCCTTTGATTTGCCATACAAAGATAAGCTTTGTGTTGGATATGGAAGTTTTTCATCTCCACCATCAATCGATTCTTCTCCAAAGACTACACTTGGAGTCGAAGTATAAATAAACTTTTTTACATTATTTTCAAGACAAGCGGTGAGAAGGTTTTGTGTTCCTTGAACATTGATGGATTCAAACTCGTCCCATTCGCCCCACATGGCGACTTTACTAGCGCAGTGAAAAACAGTGTCGATATCTTTTAAGGCAAGTCGTGTTTTCTCTAGATCTCTGATATCAGCTTGAACCCAGC
This sequence comes from uncultured Halobacteriovorax sp., assembly GCA_964352405.1. GTDB lineage: Bacteria > Bdellovibrionota > Bacteriovoracia > Bacteriovoracales > Bacteriovoracaceae > UBA4207. The sequence continues at coordinate 28,072 of CAYGRY010000028.1, read as the reverse complement.
GAACACCTTGATCGATCAGATCTTGATGCTTAGTGCGGCCAAGGCCTACAACTTGATGACCTTTTTTTAAAAGCGCTTTAACGATATAGCGACCTAAAAAGCCGCCAGCACCTGTGACCAGTATATTTTTAGAAGTGGATGTTTCCATCCACTTAGTTTATCGAACTTGGGCCCTTAGGAGAAGGGGTTGATGATCTGCGCCATCAGTCTTTTCTACGTCAGCATTGGATATTTTAAGTCCTCGAGTAAAGGCGTGATCAAGTTCTCGTCCAAAAACTTTCATTTTGCGTTCAGAATGCTCAAATTGAACTTCTTCAAGCCCAGCCTTTTTCATGGCCGATTTCAAGTAATTCATTTTATTTTTTGACCAAGTATTAAAATCACCGCCAAAAACGACGGGACCATCATGCTCTTTTACGACCTTTAGGGCATCTAAAATTTGTACGGCTAATGTTTGCCATGTGACAGAGTTCAGCGCATGAATATTGACGGTCATTAATTCTTCGGCTCGACCTTTGATAGGGTAAGTGGCAAAGAGAATCATTTTTGGAGTCGAGCCAACGATCTCAACTCCACGACTTCTTTGTGCTAGATAACTAGATGCTTTAACCGTTGATGCTGAGGTGACTCCTGTCGGTTTCTTACTAAAGCGATAAACAAAACTAGCGGCAAAGATAGAATGAAAGTCTCTATTGGAGCCGTAAATTTGTTTCATGTCTTTATCAAGAAGTGTTTCTTGCAAGATAAGAACATCTTTTCCATGAGTGAGTCTTTGATATTCTCTTCTAAAAGATCTCTCTTTTCCTTTGTATTGATTCCAAATCATGACTTCAATCTTTTGTGGATCGAGTTCATCTTTAGAGTCGTGTCCAAATTGTTGTACCTCTTCATTAGCACTTGGTATCTTGAACCACAGTGCCGCTTGGGTTGTAGTGGAAAAGGCGAGCCCTACGATCAACGTCCTGATGATTTGTCCTGCACGCATCAAAACCTCCTTGTCTTGATCCAGCTTTTCTTATCTATTGTTATTGCTAAGCGCGTGCCAATAATTTCTAGGCTAAATAGCTAAACTTATTAGAGGGGTCGGGACCACAAGGGGACTGGTGTAATTGTGAGACTGGTTAGTTTTTGACAGCAATGTTCTGAATTCAGCAGCTTAGTAATTGTACTTGAACATTTTAGTTTAAAAATACATCTTTGAGAGTTTTATCCTATCGATCTTAATATTGTGTCGAACATCTACAGGAAAAGAATCGTTAAAAAAAACTTGTGAAATAGAACTTGTTAAAGCAGAGCTTTTAGCGAGAGCAATAAGCTCTTTTCGAATTAAATCATTTGGTTTTAATCCATGTTTTAATTCAATAACTATTGCCGGGATATCTTGAGAGTCCCCAATAAGAGCACTTCTAGAAACCTTGGGATGCTGATTAAAGATGGCCTCAACTTGAATCGGTGCCATCAGTCCGCTTGCACTATCAATTCGGTGTGCCTTTCGACCGCAAAACCAGAGTCGATTATCGTCATCGAGATAACCAATATCGCCCATACGATGCCAAAAAGTTTCACCATCTTTAATTTTTGAAAGTTTCGTAGCATCTGACATTTGATCATAAGATTTTGTAACCGTTTGACCGCGAACAATGATTTCACCAATTTGATTTCGATCTTTTAGAAGCGATGGGTTCATTTCATCAATGGCATCATCGCTAATCTGGATGATTTCAATATCGACACCATCAATAGCAGATCCAACACAAGTTCCACTGCCTTGATTTGTTTTGTCGACAGTATTCTCAAGTAGCCACTTACCATCACTCAAGCATAGAGGTAGGGCCTCGGTTGCACCATAAGGCGCATAGGTGTTTCCGTTTGGTACAATAGAAAGTAAATCACGATGAAGCTCGTTTCTAACTGGAGCGCCAAACATGACAACTTGCTTAATGCTTTGAAATTTTAATTCAGCTTCAATGGCAAAGGCAGCCACTCGTGACCAGATGGCTGGACTGCCTGCTACAAAGGTCGCTTGGTATTTTAAAATATTGGCAGAAAGCTTGGCCGGATCACATTGACCAGGTTTAGATGGATCCATTGAAGGAATGAGTGTGGTCATTCCCATGGCGAGAGTAAATAAAGAAAACAGTGGAAAACCTGGAAGATCAACATCATCACTAGTTAGGCCAAACATCTCTTGAAGTTTTTCGGTTTGCTTCGAAAAAATATGGTGAGTATAAACAACACCCTTAGGAGTCCCTGTTCCGCCTGAGGTAAACAATATCGCAGCTGGGTCATGTTCATTAACCTTGGCAACTTCATCAGCACGTTTTGAGCCCAGAAACTTCTTAATATCACTTGTCCATACTTTGATTTTAGCGCTCTTGAAGGTGCTTCTAAAAAAATAGCTCATATAATGAACAATAGGCTCTGCAATCAGGCCGTCTGGATTGGTATGTTTAATTGCTGCTAGTAAATTTTTTCGTCCCATACCCGGATCAATTAAGACAGGGATAATGCCAATTTTAAATAAGCTAAAGACCAGGGCATGAAAATCGAGTGAAGGTTTTACAAAAAGAAGTGTTCTGGAGCCGGGCTTAAATCCAAGCTCTAGTAAAGAGTGACAGATTCTTGCAATCTTATCTTCGAGTTCACCAAATGTGATGGACTCATCAGTTCTTGCATCAATGATCGCTGTCTTGTTCGGGTTTTTAAGAGCAAACTCGATCAGTCTAGAAGCTATATTCATGGGGCAAAGAATCCCTCGATGGCATCAGCACATTGAGTCGGCATATCTTCAAGCACATAGTGACCGGCCGAAAAAACAATTGATTGAGCTTCTGGAAAAATGGATTTCCACTTATTAAAGAATCTCATATCAAAGCAAAAATCTTTTTCGCCCCAAATAATGAGCTTTGGAAAATCTAGTGCTGGAAGTGCAGACTCAATCGCTGCTAATGTTTCAAAGCTTGGATGATTTTTTGAAAGAGGAATGTCTTGTACAAATTTCGCTACGGCAACACGAGATTTCCAGTCACTGTATGGAGCCAAATAAGCTTTTTTAATATGCTTTGGTAATGGCTTTACTGTTGTCATATAGGCCGCAGGAAGAGCAAATCCATTAAGTGCACGAACTAATGGCTCGCCAAAAACCGGTGCACGACATAATGAGATACGTCTCGGAACCCATTCGCCGGCATTAAAGGCAGCCGTATTAAGAATGACGGCTTTTTCGACGGCGTGAGGTCTTAGTGTCGCTACACCAAAACCAATCGCTCCGCCCCAATCATGAACAATCAAAGAGAATTTTTCAACATTAAGAGAGTCTAATAACTCTTCAACGTGTGCAACATGTTGATGAAGTTGATATTCAAAATCTTGTGGTTGATCAGATAAACCCATGCCTAAATGATCAGGAACAATCACGCGGTGATTTGGTGCAAAGTGCTTGATGAGATTGCGATAATAAAATGACCAAGTCGGGTTTCCATGAAGCATGAGGATGACTGGGCCTTGGCCTTCATCGACATAACTCATCTCATGACCATTCTTAAGCTTTAGCCTTTTAGGAATAAAAGGATATTCTTCTTTATAATCTTCTAGCCACTGTGGGGTAGGTTTCATCTTTGTACTCCTAGCATGACACAGGAGAGTCCAGAACCAATTCCTAGTAGTGCTATTGTTTGACCTTTTTTCGGCTGCTCTTTTTGATTAAGTAATTCAATTAAAGTTACTGGTAATGCTGCAGAACCAGTGTTTCCTAAAAATGGATAAGTAATATAAGTCGGTCGCTCTTCAAGCTCGAGCGCTTGCATCGTGAGCATTTCATGGGCCGAGCCAACTTGATGTCCAATCGCCCAAAAATCATCTGTAGCTTTTAAATTTAAATTCTCTTTAGCCTTTGCCCAGGTTTTCTTCGCCAGTATGACTCCAGCTTTCATGAGAGCTTCACTATCTGTTTCCATTGTTAGCGAATGAGGGGAGCCATCACCACGGCATAAATGATTCGCACTTGAATCAACCATCGAAGCGCCACCAAGTAGTTTTAGCCCGTCGCTGGAATTGTCGTCTCTGGTTAAGGTAAAGGCGATAGCAGCCGAGCCAATCGTGAGATTAGCAAAAAGTTTTTTGATATTTTTTCTATTAATAGTTTCATCGTTTAAAATGCGATGAATGGTTTGCTCAAGTAGAGGTGCGCCGTTTTCACCGCTGACAATTAAAGCTCTTTTAACAGTTCCAGCTTCAATCATTTTAGCCGCGACAACAATAGCATTCAAAACACCAAGACAAGCGTTGGAGAGATCAAAAAAAGTGCATTCTTCTTTTAATCCCAATTGCTCGTGGACAACACTGGCAGTGGATGGCTCTAAAAAGTCTCTGCAGACAGAAGCGTGAATCAAAAGATCAACTTCTTCTTTCCAATTAGGATTTTTTTCAAACAGCTTGTTGGCGGCAGCAGCCGATAGGCTTGAAGGCGTCGTGCCGACATCCCAAACTCTGCGCTCCTTGATACCTGTCATCAATTCAAGACGACCTTCAGGTAAATTTAACTTTTGATAAATTGGAGCGAGTCTTTTTTCAATATTAGCACTTGAAACAATATTTTGAGGAAGATGAGACGCCCACCCATCGATGACAACATTATTAAAATTCATTGGGCCCCACCTTGAAGACCATGGTAATTGGCCATTGAAATACCTGAAAGCATAGCGCCGACAATGCCTAAAAAACCTTGATCTGTACCAGTAATATAAAGTCCGTTTATAGCTGTTTTGCCATCTCTGGTTTTGTCAGGAGAGCCATAAACGGCGCCAGCATAATGACTGGTATATCGAGTGACTGTTTTTGGTGTAAAAGTGTCTTCAAAAATAAAGGTTGGCTCTTTTTCAAAGTAAGTTGAAACAAGAGCCTTGGCTTTTTGGCTGACGATGTCTTTTTGAGCTTTATAGTCTTCCTCAGATAAATTGGTCCAAAGGTCGTTATTGGCCATGAAGGTCACCCTAACGATGCCTTCTTCAAACTCATTATCGTCATGATAATTATTAGGTAAACAAATCACCGCACTTTGATCATCGATTAAAGAGTTTGGTTTTTGATAAAGATATTGATCGCGGTTATTATGAAAAATTAATGTAGCGTTTAGTCCCAGCTCACGAGGTTTTTCTTTTAAAAAGAAAATACTTTCGGTGAAACTCATATTACCGGCACGAATATTAGCTTCTTTGTGATTAGTTTTATCCATTGTCTCTGGTAAGCCGATGGATGAGAACACTTGCTGAGTTTGAATGCTAAGTTCACCAAGCTTTCTATCTTTTAGATGAACGCTTGAAACTTTCCCATCAACTGATTCAATCGATTGAAGCTCACAGCTATAGCGAAGATCAACATTAAGTTCTTTTAATTTATCGGTAAGAAGTTTGATAATGGTGCGAACACCACCAACTGGTCTTCCTAGTCCTTCAAGATAAATAGATTTAAACATGATCACAAATTGTGACCAGTCCATATCATGCTCCCAAGCTGATCCGTAAATCATGAGTGGGCTAAAAATCATCTCTAAAAGTAGAGGATCACTTATATATTCACTGGCTTTTTCTTTGGCAGAAAAGTATTCATTTTGAAGATTTGTTTCATCAAATTCTTTGATGGCCGCTACAAAGTGAGTCCAGCCACTGACTTGTTCTGGAAAAGTCGTTTTAATCAATTCATCAAATTCATTGAAGTCATTACTAAAACTTAAGGTCTTCTCAGGAAAACGAATAAGTGAATAAGTTTGAGGGCATAATTTAAGATTTTCGTAAGGAATACGAAGTTGCTTTAAAAGCTTTGTTAGGGGAGCGCCTCGTGTTCCCTTTGCAACGGCATTGGTAAGTGCGTGAAGACCTACATCTAAATTGCGATTAGCTCTTCGGTAAAATGAATTGAGTCCCCCTGGAATACTATGCTTTTCGATCAGGAGGACTTTTCTATCAAACATCGCAAGGCGAATCGCGGCGGCCATACCAGACATGCCGGCACCAACCACGATCGCATCATAGGATGTTTTAAATTCCATTAAGCCAGAGCTTGAAATTTAGGACTTAAGTAATCAACACATGATTGCATGGTCGCTAGCTTTGGATAATCTTCTTGTGGAACTTCAACTTTATGACGCTTCTTAAGCTCCATCACGATATCAAGAAAGTCCATGCTATCAAGATCAAGTTGTTCTCTTAGAGAAACACTGTCATCAATTGTTGTAACATCATCATCAAGAGCGATGTCAGCGATAATATCTAAAACTTTTGTACGTACGTCTGTTGCAGTCATATTTACTCCTATGAATTAACTTTCAAATTTTTTAATGATGAGACTTGAATTAATACCAAGCATTCCAAATGAATTATTTAAAATCACTCTTACATTCTTTTTCACTGGCTCGCCGATAACAAGGCCATTAATGGCGCATTCCGGATCAAGTTCAGTGATATTGTGACAAGGATGAACAAAGCCATCTTCAAACGCAGGAAGATTTCCAGCGAGCTCTAAAGCGCCAGCAGCACCCATTGCGTGACCAATAAATCCTTTCGTGGCATTGATCAATGTATTTTGTGATTGACCGAAAACCTCTCTCACAGCTTGGCATTCTTGAACATCACCAGCATTGGTACCAGTTGCGTGCATATTAACGATATCGATTTCATCTGGTCCAAGACCTGCCATCTTCATTGCTTTACCCATACACTGGGCTTGTCTTGTTGGATTTGGAAGAACGAAATCCGTGGCATCTGAATTCACATGATAGCCAACAATTTCGCCGTAGATTTTTGCCCCACGAGCTTTCGCATCATCTAAACGCTCTAGCGTATAAAGAGCACCGCCTTCAGCGATAGCGATTCCATTTCTTTTCTTATCAAGTGGCTTCGTCGCTTTTGTCGCATCTTCGTCGTGTCCTAAGGCTCCTTGAGCTTTAAAAGCAGCATAGATACCAAAAGTTTGTGGAGATTCAGAAACACCACCGGCAATTGCTTGATCAATTTCACCAAGACGTAACATTTGAAGTGCGTGAATCAGGCCCATATTCCCAGCGGCGCAAGCTGCACCGATAGTGTAAGCAGGACCAGTGATCCCAAGAGCTAATGATGTTTCACCCGCTGCATTGTTGGCAACTGTTCTTGGGTTATGATGGTGAGACCACAGATCTGTATCAAGATTGTTTTGATACAACTCATGAATTTCATTTTCTGTTTCAACATTACCGTGCTCGGTAATACCGATGTAAATTCCAACTCTATCTTTATCAATTGTGGTGAAATCAAGTTTTGAATCAGCGATAGCTTCACTAGCGCAGTAAATAGAAATGGCACCAGCTCTTGTTCCACGCTTTCTCATTTTACGATTTTGATGTTTTGTTTCATCAAAGGAGCAAAGTCCAGCCGCCCATGTTCCCATATGGCGAACTTCGGTGAACGTTAATCCACTTTTACCATTGAGTAGAGAGTGTCTAAACTCTTCAAGGTTATTTCCGTTTGGAGCAGCAATGCCGACACCAGTAATTACGATACGAGGTAAAGTCATTTTGCTTCTCCTGCTAGTCTAGATAATCCGGTTCTAAGTTTTCCGGCCAATCCAGTTGAGATATGAGTTTTAAGTTGAGCTAAGGCTTCTTGAGTCTCAGCACTTGGAACCGGCAAGCCCGAGATGAAATCAAGCGCTTTTGGTAAGGCCTTAACGACGTGAGGGTAGGCAACATCACTGCTTCTACCAGATAAACCGATGACAAAATTCATCACAGCTTCAGCAATCTGGCAGGTGGCCATGATGGAGCGAAGTTTTCTAGAGCGTGCAGGTTCTTCATCTTTAAGTTGCTCAAGACAACGTTCGGCGACGATTCTAAAACGTTCTATATTTTCTTGTTCTCTTTTTCTAAAGACACTTGAAACGATTGAAAGCGAGTCTTCGCGAATACTATGTGTTTTAGCGCGACCTTCTTTCATATCACGTGTATCAATGGCGCCGTAAAGATTGAGAGTTTTTAATGAAGAGCTGACGGCAGGTTGAGAAAGATTTAGCTCTTTAGCAATCTCTTCACTGGTTAGAGGTCTTTTGGCGAGGACTAAAAGCCCAAAGACAGCGCCATCAGTTCTTTTGAACCCGATGCCGTTTAAGAAATCTTCAAAATGAGGAATCTCATCTTTTAGATTTTGTTCAATAATCTCTTCCACAATAAAACCTTGTCTGGATAAATTTCAAATATTTTAAAATTAAAATATCCGAAATACACCCATTTAATCAAGGTTTAACTTTGCATAAATAGGGAAGTGATCACTGGCAGTTTTAGCATTGAAGTATTCGTAACTGACTGCAGCGTAACATTTCTTTTTTGTCTTATTATCGATGTAATCAATGATCTTACGCTTTGCGCGAATATCTCTTTTCGCTTTAATCATGTCCGCTTTGGTGCAACCTAGGGCGTGAAAGCCAGATTCAGGTCTAAGAACAGCAGCATCACTGATCGAGATATTCTGACTGACTAAAAGGTAATCAAGTGTGAGTTGAAAGGGATTAGGGCCAAAGTCAGCGCTTTCATTGGTTGGTCCTGGGTTTTCTAGCCAAGGTTTAAGTTTTTTCATTAAGCGCTTTAGAACAAAACCACCCGGATTATCCTTTTGTTGAAAATCAGCGTTGAGATCACCCATCACCATGACGTAGCTATTTTTATTAATGGCTGGCCACTGAGAGCGATCAAGGGAAACGTCGAAATCTGTATTACCTGTGACATACCATTCAAGAAACTTTAACTGATCAGCATTTCTTTTATAATTTGGAGTGAACTTATTTCCAAAATGATAACTAGGAACAGTGTGCAAAAAAATAAGGTGAACATCTTTACCATAAAACTTTGCCACAACGTGATTAAAGTTTTTATCAAAGAGTGGCATCTCTTCAGGCAAGCTTTGTGAGCTAGGCATTTTAAACTGAGAAGGATTAGCTTTAGGATTGAAAGCTATCCATTTTAATTTATTAATAGAAATTTTCTCACTAAGAGGTGCATTGATAAGTGCTGCGGTAGAGTACTGAGCAGGAAATAGGCCATAGTTGATAGGATCAGCGTGTTCTCTTGCTAACTTTGACTCTTCAACGAAATAGTTACCATCAGCTTTTCTTCTAGCAAAACTTCCAGTGTTGGCAGGTGCAAAGACTTGGCTCCAGTTTGCCGGATTTAAGCCAACTCTTTTGGCAAACTTTGTTAAGTTCTCACCATTAGATTTATTTTGAAGTGATGGAACTCCAGGTAGATCATATTGAATTTCATTGATGGAAAGAATATCAAACTGAAAAGGAGCAATAACTTTTTTTACGGCTTTTAATTGATCATCTTTTTTATCGTTTATTTTTGTAGTGGTAAGTTCTTTAATGTTGTAGTGAAGAATCGTTATTTGATTTTTGTCAGGAGAAGGTAAATTCTTCGTACAAGAGACAAAAACTAGTAAAAATATCAGTATTGAAGGCATGACCCGCTCCAGATTATGAAAACTTCATGCTATGATCAATCTTATGGAACCACTTTGCAATGCTCAAAAAGTCGTTGTTCTTGGCTCTACCGGACTCATCGGTGGTCATTTGACACGTATGCTTTTAGATCTCCAAGAAATTGATCAAGTCATCACGATTGGACGAAAATCAATTGATCTTGAGCATCCAAAACTTAAGAAAATTACTATCGATATGGAGCGTCTAGATGAAAAAGGCGAGTGTATTACTGGCGCCAGTGCTGTTTTTTGCTGTTTAGGTACCACCATGAAAAATGCCAAATCAAAACAAGCTTTTAGGCAGATTGATTTTGATATTCCACTTCTAGCAGCGAAGTCTGCCCGAGCTCGAGGGATAAAACACTTTCTACTTGTGAGTGCGCAGGGTGCTTCTAAAAGCTCACCTTTCTTTTACTCTCGTGTAAAAGGAGAAATGGAAGCAGTATTAAAACAAATTCCTTTTGATAAAATCACGATTGCAAGACCAGGACTTCTTCTTGGGCGAAAGTCTGGCTCTAGACCACTTGAGGATTTAGCTGGTTCTGTTATGAAGCTATTAAACCCATTGATGATCGGCTCTCTTGATAAATATAGTGCCGTAAATTCAAAAGAAGTCGCTCATTCTTTACTTAAGAGCTTTTTAGGCGAAAAAAGTTCAGTGAGTGGTCTAGAGCTAATTGAAATTAATAACTAAACTGTCTTGGTGGTGAAAGTCGGCTTTTGATTCACAGTGTTTATAAGCAAAAAAATGAATAGATTCATCAGTTAGTTCAATCACTGCAGTTGCATTTGCAACTATATCCTTCTTCATCCACTCTTTCGGCAACTCAACTTGGGCACTAAGAGTGTGATCGCTGGTTGAAATCGTAGATCTTACATCATCAAGTCTTCGAAGAGTTTTGGGTAGTCGGTAGGAATCAAATTCAAAAGCATCCCATTTTCCGCTTGGAGAAAAGTTAAACTCTAAGTAAGCGTCTTCGTTAGGATGCTTTAAAAATAATTCAAAACAAGTTGATTCCCAAAGATTAAAAGCTCTTTCATTTGATAGTGCTTTTGGCCAAACGATTTTATTGAACTCATGACACTCGTAGCGAAGTTGCAAGATATTTTGATTTCTAGTCCAAGAAAAAACAATCTCCCCAAGAAGGGGAGATTCATGAAAAGGCTTTAATTGATAAGTTTTATTCAACTTTTATTTTTTCCGATGACTGCATTTAAAAAATCGATCGGTACAGGAAAGAACGAAGTTGTTTTTCCATCACCACTTGAAATTTCCTTCATTGTTTCTAGGTAACGAAGAATAATACCGTTTGGCTCACGTCCTAAAACACCAGCCGCTTCTGAAAGTTTTTGTGAAGCCATGAGCTCACCTTCAGCAGAAATAATCTTAGCGCGCTTATCACGCTCAGCTTGGGCTTGTTTGGCCATCGCTCTTTGCATTTCGATTGGAAGATCGATCGCTTTAACTTCAACAGCAGAGATTTTTACACCCCAAGGCTCCGTTTGCTCATCAAGGATTCCTTGAAGTTTTGTATTAATCATATCTCTGTTAGCTAAAATATCATCAAGTTCAAATTGACCAATAACAGAGCGAAGAGTTGTTTGAGCGATCTGGCTTGTAGCATTTAAGAAGTCTTCAACTGCGATCACTGCTTTTTCAGGATTATTAACTCTAAAATAGAGAACTCCATTCACTTTAATTGTAACGTTATCGCGAGTGATAATATCTTGGCTCGGTACATCCATCGTTACAGTACGAAGATCAATTCGAACCATTTTCTCTAGACCAGGGATTAGAATGATCATCCCAGGACCTCTCACACCAGTAAATCGACCAAGCCTAAAGACGACGGCTCGCTCATATTCTTTAAGAATCTTGATGGTGTTAAATAAGAGAATAGCGATAAGAATAATAAAGGGTAGAATACCTGACATTTTTAATCCTTTTTTTGGATGAAATTTATTATCAACACTAAACTTTTCCCCTCATAAATTCAAAGTAATACGGCAAAAGCCGATAATAATTGAGATGAAAGCCCTTCTTTTTACTCTATTTATTATGCTCAGTACTAACATCTACGCACAAAGACGCGATGCTGATGACTTAGCAATTGCAGCCTATACAAACGATCCAAGACTAGCGCTTAGAGCAGCGAGAGATATTATTAGAGAAAACGATCGAATGGCTGAAAGAGCTTTGGCACAAGCTGAATCTGATCATGGAGTCTGCGTAAATTGTGAAGCTGTCTTAACTCTAACTTCACAAGTGGAGAGCATTCTATCTGAATTGGGTGAAGCCCCGCAAGAAGTTGAGCAACTCGTGGTTGTTTCTCAGTACCTACGCTTCGTCGATAGAGATGGAAATAAACGCTGTCACGAAATCACTGACGATTTTTGGAGTAATGACTTTGCGAGTGTTAATCCAGAAAGTGCTATTATGATTCACCAAGGCGAGATGGATCTAGATCGAGTTTTATCTTGGAAAATATCTGGAAGCTTAATGGAAAACGGAGCCAAGGCCGGAGATACCTATTTTCTTCGAGGTAGAGGCGATGATAAAAATATTTTTATTCGATTAGATTTTCCAAACGGAATCAATGGCAACCCGTTAGTCACAACCTATAGACTCGTTGATTTTGACAAGGATCTTCCAGAGACAGCGCAAGAGCAACGTGAACGTCGCTACGACCTTCCCAATATAACTAGTGTTGATACGAATCCTTTGGCAGGCATCCCTAGAAATACTGTCTATAATGGTGGTGCCACAATTTATCAAAGTGAAACTTCTACGCTGAATGTTGGGCCGGCACTTAGAATTAGAAATTATCTGCCAGATGATATTTCTGTTTTAGATTTTCGAACGACTCAATCTCTTGATGCAGATAATGATTTGCAAGTTAGCGCCGATGTCAGTGCAAGAAGAACCAACGCTCGCTTTTCCATTGTAGGTACCCACGGAGAAGGAGAGCGCTTATGGATGAGAGTTGAACCTGGCGCTAATGTTCAGGTTGGACTGCCTTATACGTTTTTGTATGATCGAGTCCCTGTCACCGGAAGCGTTATTGCAACTAATGATGGTGTCGGTGGATCACTTAGTTATAGAAATGGATCAAGTGCAAGAACAGAAGCCAGTGTCATTAGAGAAAACGGACATACCAGATACAATCTCGATCATCGCCGAAGAGTTAGTGAAAATGGCACCATTACTTTTAGAGTCTCAAATGAAGACGGCGAAAATACCAGCTGGCTTCTATACCGTTACACTTTAAACTGAACAGTCAGAACCATCTTGTTATCGTCTTGCTCGATAACTCTTACAAAATCACCTGTGCTTAAATCTTCTTTACAAGATGCTTTCCAAACCTCACCAGCAACTTTAATTTGATAAAAATTATCTGGAAGTTTTTCTAAGACGACACCTTCTTTATTTTTCATTGAGTTAAATTCTTCTTGATGACCATTCTTTCTATCGCGAATAATCACATAGGCAATCAAGCCGGCAAAAGCGACAACGGCTAACACTGTCGAAGCAATAACAGTATGCGAGAGATGTAGGTAGGCATCATCAGTTCTAAATAAGAAGAGTGAGCCAGAAATTAAAGCCGCCAGACCAGCAATCGTTAGGATACCAAACGAAGTAATATAAACTTCCATAATCAAGAGAATGAACGATAGAACAATCAGTCCAAGGGCACCAAAATTTAATGGTAGGACTTGAAACCCAATCCCTGCCAAAACAAGACAAACGGTTCCGATACTTCCAGCGATAAATCCACCAGGAGCTTGAAGCTCAAGATAAATTAGACCCGCGCCAATAATAAATAAAATATACGCCGTACTAGGGTTGGCCAAAATATCTAAAAGCTTTTGGCCCAAGTCCATGCCATAAGAAATAATCTGTGTATTAATGAAATTCAACTTAACTTGGTTGCCTTTAATTTTAATTGTCTTGTCATGAGAGAGCTCTTTGATATCTTTCGTTGAGTTCGCAATTCCATCGATCAGTGATTTTTCTTTAGCTTCAACACTTTTAAACGAAGATGCTTTCTCAATCATTTCAGAAAAGAGTTTCCCGTTTCGTCCACGCGCTTCGGCCAAGCTTTCGACTAAGGCAACCAAATCATTAATAGCTTTTGATCTAGCGTCTGACTGCTTGATATCGCCACTCATTTCAATCGGTGTTGCGGCTCCTATATTTGTCCCCTCTGCCATATACAGTAGGTGAGCGCCTGCGGAAATAATGGCGCCAGCACTGGTCGCACTTGCACCTTCTGGTCTAATCCAGACGATGACAGGAAGATCACTATCGCCAAATAGAGTTAAAATATCTTTTGTTGTACTAACTAAGCCACCTGGAGTGTTGATTGTAATTAAGACCGCCTGATATTCGTTTTCATTGGCTTCTTTAAAGCCGGCCTGAAGGTAGCTATAGGTGGCTGGATTAATCGAAGAATTAATATCGAGTCTAATGATTTTTTGGATGTCTCTTTGCTGAATTAAATTGGTCTCAGACGCATAGACGATGCTTGACACAAGGGTTAAAAAAAGAAAAAGTGTGAAGCTTTTCATATCTATTTCCTATTTAGAGGTCTTAAGTGAGTACAGTATACAAGATTTTTTTATGTGATGTCTTAAATCCCATAACTGATACTAAAGCCAAGCTGACACGCCAAGCCGCATTAGTACTGAAACGCACTAAGTCTGGTTATAAGGTCCATGAAATTGGTCCATCAAAGACGATACTACCAAAGTACCCTAACTCGGTGCTCGTTGATCGCAGTGGCATGCTTGCAATGCCAGGCTTCTTCGATATGCATTTTCATTGGGTGCAAGATGATGTGCGCTTAATGCCTAAAGATTCACTCTTAGAATGGCTGTCGAAATACACATGGCCTTATGAGATGAAGTTTAAATCAAAAAAATATTCAAAACAAAAAGCAAAGAAATTTTCGAAGGAACTTCTTTCAGTCGGCACACTTGGTGGCGCCATTTACGCCTCTATTCATGGCCATACAGTTGATGATGCACTTGAAAATTTTGTAGGTGATTATATCGCAGGTAATGTCTTAATGACGATGAATTCACCAAAAGGCTTGTCTCAAACAAGAGAGCAGGCATTAACATTAATTGAATCTCTAAGCGCAAAATGGGGCAAAGCTTATGCAATGACTCCAAGGTTCGCTCCAACCACTCATCCTGATGTGATGAAGGCAGGAGCATGGCTTGCTAAAAAACGTGGAAGCTTTATTCAGACACATTTGTCTGAATCAGAAAATGAAATCGATTATGTTTTAGAAATGTACAAAAAAATGGAAGGTTTTGAAAAAACCGATAACTACACCGATATTTATAGAAAATGTGGTGTGCTTGGTTCTAAAACTATTATGGGTCATGGGATTCATCTTTCAAAAGGTGAACTTGAAACTCTAGCGAAAACAAAAACAGTTATTGCCCACTGTCCAACTTCAAATGCGCCAGTTAAAGATAAGGGTCTAGGTTCTGGTCTTTTTGATTTTAGAAAAACAGAAAAAGCCGGTGTTCGTTGGGCGCTAGCTAGTGATATCGGTGGTGGCCCCTTTCTATCAATGTTTGATGTGATGCAATCTTTTGTTCAGCAAAACGCGAAGGCCAAAGTTAAAGGTGCAACATATACAAAAGCATTATTTAGAGCGACTCGTGCTGGAGCAGAAGTTCTAGGACTTTCTAAAAAAGCCGGAGCTTTAGAAGAAGGCTTCAATGCCAACTTTATCTTTGTTCCAACCCCTAAAGGTAAAACACCTGAAGAGGCACTGACTAATCTGCATAAGCCTTTTAAAGCAAAGCGCGAAAAGTCTTTAAGTGTTGTTAGTGAAGCTTACTTTAACGGTGAAGTTGTTTACTCATAAATCAAGTACAAGGCCGATAGGGCAGTGATCTGATCCCATGACTTCAGGTTGGATAAAACAATCTAAAACTTTGTCGGCGCTATCAGCGTCGACAAAAAAGTAATCAATACGCCAACCAATATTTCGCTCTCGACAATCACCGCGATAAGTCCACCAAGTATAGGCACCTTCGACATTATCGTTAACCATGCGAAAGCAATCAACAAAACCAGCTTCAACGAGTTTATCCATCCATGCTCGCTCATTTGGTAAAAAGCCTGTGGTGTTTAAATTCTGTTTTGGATTAGCTAGATCAATTGGGTAGTGGGCCGTATTAAAATCTCCCGTTAGCACAATCACTTTTCCAGTTTCTTTTTTCTTCATAAGTGCGTGATCAAGAACGGCTTGTGAAAACTCTAGTTTATAGTCCACTCGTCCATGATCGCGTTGACCGTTAGGGTAGTAGCCTGTGTATAAAACAACATCATCCCACTCTAGAATTAACATTCTGCCTTCGCAGTCAAATTTTTCTATTCCAATACCGTAGCTAATTTTTGGCTCACCCCAAGACTTTGGAAAAATATTGGCGACACCTGAATAGCCAGGTCTTTCGGCAGAAAATGTGACGAGCTTTTGATTATTAAGACTAGAAATTAATTCGCTTGGAACCTGATCAACAGAAGCTTTGATTTCTTGAAAGCCAATAGCCGCATCACTATTGTCTTCGATCCAATCGACTAAGCCTTTTTTTACACAGGCCCTAATTCCATTAATGTTCCAACTAAAAAACGTTTTCATATATGATCCACTGCTCAATTTTAATTTTGATATCGTCACTATCTAAGCAAAGAACTTAGACAATGTGTATTATTTATATCTATTTGTAATTAAAGAGAAACTTATGTCGTGTTTTGGATTTTTTTTGTTCACACTTATGTATTCTTTTGTTAAAATCTTGACCCAGCTATTAAATTTTTTTAAGGAGTACTGCCCATGCGCAGCTTTGAACATATTGCGAAACTTATTAGAACTAAAAGAGTCAATCATCCTAAAGGATATTCTCAATCAGAACTTTCCAATATGCTCGGATACAAAAATGGCCAGTTCATCTCTAATGTTGAGCGAGCACTTTGTAATATTCCACTAAAAATGCTTCCAAAAGTTTGTGATGTTTTAGATATCAATACTAACGATATCAAAGATGCGATTCTTAAAGACCACCAACAAACAATTGAAAACTACCTAAACGCCACTCCAGATCAGCTTTCAAAAATGCCAGATAGAGATTCTGCTTCTGTCTAAATAATGCCTTTAATTTTCTTATAATCATCAATGGTACCGACACTTTCTTCGGTATCATTCTTGAAGTCTGATTGCTTTTGACTCTCAAGTACATGTGGATCTTCAAAATCACCAGTCGTTGGTACATCAATTTGTTCCGCAGGGATTTGATGATTTTGAGTATAGACTCTGTCTTCCGGCTTTCCGCCGTAGTCTTGAATTAACAATTTGTGGTCTTCTGGCTTTAAAGAATTTTCAAAAGCTAAAACCTTTGCCTGAGAATCAGTGAATTCTCTTTCCAGCTTTCTGAGTTGATTAGGATCTGCACGGTAAAATAGGTCGTAATACTTCCTTCTGGCTTCAACGTGTTGTTCAACTAAAGAGAGATATTTTGCTCTAACAAGCTCAATCCCATGTAGTTTTGAACCTTGGTTGGGATTAGGCCCTTTATTTTTACGATTTCTACCACCACGTTTTGGACGACTCGGGCCTGATTTATTTGGACCGGCTGATTGTGGAGAGTTTTGGTTAGGGGACTTTGGGCCCTGTGGATTATTTCTATTACCAGATGGCTTTCTACGACGGCGTTTATTCGAATTATTACCCGATGAATTTGATGAGTTAGAAGCCGGTGGCTGATTCATTTGTTTTCCTTAAAAATCTTTCTTAAGGCATCATAAAGCTAGGGGAATTAACACGCAAGGACTGGCATGGCCTGAAAGCGTCTGTTATCTTTTTTTCAGATAAAATTACCTAAATTAAGGAGCTATATATGAGCAAAAAACGCGTCAAAGTTGCAATTACTGGAGCTGCTGGCCAAATTGGTTACGCACTTCTTTTTCGTATCGCTTCAGGTCAAATGTTTGGTCCTGACACAGAAGTAGAACTTCAGCTTCTTGAACTTGAGCAAGCTCTTCCAGCACTTAACGGTGTTGCCATGGAACTTGATGACTGTGCCTTCCCACTTCTAAAAAATATTGTGTGTACGAGTGATTTAAAAACAGCCTTTAACGGCATTAACTGGGCACTACTTGTTGGAGCTGTTCCAAGAAAAGATGGAATGGAGCGCGCTGATCTTCTAAAAATTAACGGCGGCATCTTTGGTCCTCAAGGTAAAGCAATGGCTGAAGTTGGAGCGAGTGATGTTCGCGCTCTTGTTGTTGGTAATCCATGTAATACAAATTCATTAATCGCTATGCACTCAGCAAAAGGTCTCACGCAAGATCGCTTCTTTGCGATGACGATGCTTGATGAAAACCGCGCAAAAACTCAGCTTGCTAAAAAAGCTGGTGTTGATATTACTGCCGTCACTAATATGACAATTTGGGGTAACCACTCAGCAACTCAGTGGCCTGATTTTTACAACGCAAAAATCGGTGGCAAAAAAGCTAACGAAGTCATCACTGATGAAGCATGGCTTAAAGGTGAGTTCGTAGAAACTGTTCAAAAGCGTGGAGCTGCGATCATTAAAGCTCGTGGTGCTTCTTCTGCAGCTTCTGCAGCTAACGCAATCGTTGATAATGTTTATAACTTAACTCACGACACTGCTGCTGGTAACACATTCTCTGTGTGTAAAGCTTCAAAAGGTGAGTACGGTGTTGATGAAGGTCTGATCTTCTCATTCCCATGTCGCACTGTTGGTGGAAAACTTCAAGTTGTAGACGGAATTGAGCAAACTCCTTACGGCCAAGAAAAATTCAATATCACATTGGATGAATTAAGAGCTGAGCGAGACGCTGTAAAAGAATTAGGATTGATCTAAAAAATGAAGGCTCCTTCGGGAGCCTTTTTTTTTAATAACGTAATTTGAAACTTCGCCATCATTTATTTGCAAAAATAGATAAATCTCTAATAAATCACTGAAAATCGTTAAAGTTGAATTTGATAGATATTTTTTACCAGTTAGGTATAAATAGTTCTAAGTTACCTTTTTTACTGAAATATCAATGGAATTAATTTTTCTTAACTCTCGATCAACCCTTTACCCGTCGATACTACTTCACATCCTTAAATAAAAACCAAGTTAAGCGTTGTACGTTTGTGGAGTTTTGTCATGAGTATAAAAACAATCCAATTGTTTATAGTCATTTGCTTGTCTCTAAACCTAAGTCTGTCTTTTGCTCGAGGTAGAAACGATCATCAAAGCAATAGTCACCACAAAACGAGCAGTCATAATAATCATAATAAAAATAAGCATCATAAATACGAACACGACAGACATCACAAATATGATAAACATCATCATCAACACAAAAAGCATCACCATAAAGATCGCTGTGATCATAATGAATTTAAATCTTGGGATAGCTTAAAGAATTCATCTATTGTTGATTATAGTGAGGATGATTTATCGATTGTGGTTGAAACAGATTGTGAAATTAAATTTCACAAAGACTTCGTCTTT
Organism: uncultured Halobacteriovorax sp.; assembly: GCA_964352405.1. Classification (GTDB taxonomy): domain Bacteria; phylum Bdellovibrionota; class Bacteriovoracia; order Bacteriovoracales; family Bacteriovoracaceae; genus UBA4207. Next base: position 9,020 of record CAYGRY010000028.1, on the reverse strand, counting down.
AGTACAGATAAAGATCTCTCTGTTTTTGCGAAAGAGCTGGAGATCAAAAAGGATTCAAGCCTAATTGCAAAACGATTGCTGATAGTGACGGACAAAGAGTTCAAGCTTGATAAGAAGTCTGATCTTTGTGCTGAAGTTGTAATCCTGGAAAGCCAAAAGAAAGAAATTAAAGGCGATATTTGTGCGTCAGCAGTTCTTCTTGGAAGTTCATTTAACCAACCATCTGCACAAGCGATGTTAGAAGTTAGTGTTAATGGAGAAAACGCCCCAGTCGAAGCAGTGTTTGATTGGTCTAAGAGTTTTGGATTGTTTGAATCAGCTGCTATTGATTTTGGTGACGGTACTTCTCAAAACCTTGAAGATAAATCGATATTAAAAGTTTATGAAGTAGCAGGAGACTATAGTGCCAAGCTTACTCTTCATACTTCGAACGGCGAAATCTTAAGCAATAATGTCGAAGTTATCGTGAACGAAGCGAATCCAATTATAGATTTCGGTGTTTATTATATTATAAGACAAGCAGGTACGCCGATGCGTGTCTCTGTTGGCCCAAATTACACGCAGCTAGTACAAGCACCGGAAGAGATTAAAGAGTTTAGATTTAATTTCGGTGATGGCACAACCTTAACTGTTCCTTACTCTGAGTCACCAACTGGCGTTGTTACTCATGTCTACGCTGAACAAGGAACTTATCAAGTTACAGTTGAAGCCGAAACTGTATCGGGCTATGTAAAAACGGCGACAAGACAAATTGACTTTATCAACGATACAAATCCTGTGCCTTTATACTCTTTGTCTGGCTTTAACGGACAAGCTCCTTTGACTGTCACGTTTAACGGCGAAGCCTACGATGACTCAGGTGAGCAGATTACTTATAATTGGTTTTTTGCTGATACTGGTGAGCAATTTTTTGGAACTCAATACCAACAAGTAACCCATACTTTTACTCAAGAAGGTATTCATTACGTTTACTATGAAGTTCGCGATGAAAAACGCGGTCGTCGTATTACTTATATTCCAATATTTGTAGGTGATTACCCGAGTTATTATAAACTACCACCTGTGGCCATTGCTGAAAGTACCGCTCGCTTTGGCGAGGGCCCGTTAACTGTTGAGTTTTCAGCAAGTCGCTCATTTGATCCAAACGAGGTGAATACTGGACTTAGATATTCTTGGAATTTTGGAGATTATCAAAGCGGTGAGCTAAATTTTGCAACAACAGCAAATGCGGTTCATACCTTTAATAAACCTGGCTCTTATTTCGTCAACCTAGAAGTGATCAGTGATGTGGGACTAACTCATAGTGAGTTCTTACTGGTTAGTGTTGATGGGCCTGAAGTGAACGATATTGATTTTGAAGTAACACCTACTGGTAATTTATACGAGTTTGCTTTTAATGCTCAAGGCTACTTTGAAGAAACAGACTACATTCAAGAATCTCCGCGCTGGTCATTTGGGGATGGCACTTATCAAGTGAATGAGCCTTATGTAACTCATAAGTATCAAAGTGCTGGAACCTATGATGTTAAGCTGAAGCTTAGGCGTCCAGATGGAGACTACGATTCTTATACAAGAAGGTTAGTCGTTGGCGCGAGCGAATCAGCTGCTGTTGCACAAATTGAAAAGCAATCGGATTGGTTTAATTTAAATCAACCCGTACAGATGCAAGCTGTTTTTAGTGAAGGTGCTGCAAGTTCAAAAACGATCTATAGATGGTCAATGGGCGATGGAACTATCATAAAAGGGCAGGGCGATTCTTTTAAATCAATTGTTCACAGCTATAATCAAGAAGGTGATAAAAATATTCGTCTTACAATAACTGATGATAATGGCTTAACGTCGACAAGCAATAGCTATATTCAACAAAACCGTTATACGCCCGAGATTAATGGGCTTCCAATTTATTTTGCAGAAAATCCGGCACCAGTAACTGTCGCGTTTCAACCTTATGAAACTAGCCAAGATCTAGATGGCAACTTCTCATACTATGTTTATGAATTCGGCGATGGCTCTGCAAACGTTCAAACGACGAATGGTTACCAAGAACATCGTTATGAGCAAGCTGGCACCTATACAGTCGCAGTTTCTGTCTTTGATACTTTAGGACTGTCATCTCGATTTGAGCGAGAACTTGTCATTAAAGAAAATCAGCCGCCTATTATTAGTGACTTTAATTATTATTATGGCGGAGAGGTGGCTCCAGCTTCAATATTTGTTGAAGCATGGCCATATATTAGTGATCAAGATGGTAACGTTGTAGCTTTTGAATATGTATGGGGAGATGGATCATCTGAGGTGACGGATCAAAGTGCGCGAGATCATCTTTACGTAAATGGTGGAAACTTTGAATTAAAAGTTCGCGTCCAAGATAATTCGGGCAATTGGTCTGAGTACGTTTCCAAAAATATTACGATCAATATTAACCAAGCTCCAATATTAGCTTACGTTCCAGTATATGGTCAGCCAGATCAACCAGCTCCAACGAGTGTTGCCTTTGCTCCATATGAAGGCGCCACCGATGATCAAGGTATTGCTAGATACACTTATGACTTCATGGACGGCTCACCATTATTAGATACAACAGACGGATACGTAGAGCACATCTTCGAAAGTGCTGGAACTTTTAATGTTGTGATCACGGCTTATGATTTTTATGGTCTCAGTGATTCGTTAACGGTGCCATTAACGATTAAGGCGAATCAGCCACCGGTTATTGCAGATATTTTAATTGGCGGAGCAGATCAGATTAAACCTGAAAAGCTCACCTTTGATGTCAGAAGTGTTGCAACTGACTCAGATGGTTTTATTGTTAACTATGAATTTAGCCTAAATGGCTTTAGTACCACTCAAGGGCAGGGTGGTGGTTACTGGGAAGTTCCATTCTTTGGCGGGGGTGAATTTCAAGTACAAGTCACTGTGACGGATAACTATGGTGCAAGCGCAAGTCGATCTAAGAGTTTCTTCGTTGATGATAACTATGCGCCAGTTGCCGTTATCGACTTTGATAAGGATGTTATTACAGTTGGTGAAAGTATCGAACTCAGGGCAGGTAATTCAAGTGATCAAGACGGAACAATTGTTAAGTACTCTTGGACGCTGCCAGATATCGGTATTGTTGAATCTGAAACGACAGTGTTCTCATCAGCTACTGCTGGCAGTTACGTTATAAAACTTGAAGTTGAAGACGATAAAGGTAAAAAGGCAACAACTCAAAGATCAATTAGGGTTAATTCTCCGCCTGAGATTATTGCGGAGTGCTTTCTCGATGAGCTTACAGGTAATACCATTTTATGTAGTGCCGAGGGTTCAAGTGATGAGGATGGAATAGCCACTTTTAAATGGTCTATCGCTGATGAAAGTACTTTAGGAATTACAGCTACACTTTCTTCGCCGTATTTTGGAAGAGTTTCGATCGATTTAGAAGTTACAGATACCTTAAGTGCAGTTTCTTATGAAACGATATATGTAGACATTCCAAACCCAGGAGAGCCAGTCGCAAGCTTTGAGTATGGCGTAGACTTGGGTCTAGTCACAACATTTGACGCTTCAGCTTCGACACACGAGGGACGAGAAGTAGCACTTTATCAATGGAAGATTGGGGATGATGAAATAGTAGAGTCCATTGATCCAACACTGGTTAAAAACATACTGGAAACAGGAAACATTCACGTTGTTCTAACAGTTGTTGATTCAATCGGAAGATCGAATTCAATTGAAAAAGATGTTTATATCTATAATGTGACCGTGCCAGATCCAGGAGCAGTAGGCAAAGAAACACTTGCAGGAATTGATTCAGATAGTAATGGTATTCGCGATGACGTTCAAAGATCAATTGCGAGCCTAGCTGCTGGTGATATTCAAATAGAACAACAACTAAAGAAAACGGCAATAAAATATCAAGAAATAGCTAGCGGCAATCTTGAAAGATCAAGAAGTATCGAGCTTACTCGCCAAGGCTTAGATGACTTTAAATGTTTAATCTCAATTGCGGGCAATTCTGATTCATCTTTAGAAAAACTATCAAAGCTTAAGGCAGCCACGTATAATACAAAAGAGCGTTTTTTAAACTCTTTAATTGCTTACGAGGATGCCAGTGGTGAAATATTTAATGTCGATTTCGAAGTGGAAAATTATGCGCAATATTGCAACTAAATCTACATTTTTAATTCTCTTTTTGGGACTACAGGGTTGTGATTATCTTTGGAACTTCTTTGAACCTGAGTTCAATATTAAAGAAAAAGATTATGTAGCGGGTGTTGTTGATGGTGATCCAGAACCTCCCTACGCCACACCTAATATGAGTAAATCAAGTCTGCTTGGAATTGATAAAGATAGTGATGGAGTTAGGGATGATATTGAGATTTGGATTAATAGAAACGTTGATGAAGAGATCGTTCGGAAATACCTCAAAACGTATACTAAGAGACTTGTTTATAACTTAACTTGTACAAACCATGAGGAATGCTTAAACGCATGGAGAATGAGAATGCGCACTAGTGAATGCTATTCGATGACCTTTTCAGGAGAGAATGACCAACGTAAGGTATATAGTTTTAAGAAAGTAATCGATAAGCTCTACTTCAATAATGATGCTAAAAAAAATAAAAAAAATAATGGATTTACTGCATCTAGCTCGATGGTTTGGAGCGGAAGTGACTACTTAGGATTGTACCTTTTAAGAAATAAGTTCTGTGACTTTGAAATTCAATGGGATGAAGCTAAGCTAAAAGATGTCTGGAGTTATTCAAATAGAGTTCGATTCGTTAGAAACATTCAAGAAGGTTTATATGAAAAAAACTTTAACATACATGTCAACATTACTGATTACCCTAATCTTTGTGAAGGATTTGATGGCCCAAACGAAAAGTTGTGCGATTAATCCAGTTAAAGTTCATTTCATAAATGGTATGTTTAATAGTGAGCAGGATGTTATTAAAACACATGAAAGGTTGAAAGGAATTTTCCTGTTTAACTCTGATAATCGCAAAAAAGTTGACTGGCTTAATCTTGTCGATGTTGATTATTCACATAATCAGTCATTAGTCGTATATTCAAATGGAGTTGAAGTACTTAATACTCCTGCTGATTTAGTTAAAGTGTTGGGAAATAAGATCGATGATAAATTTGGTCGTAACGATGATGAAACTTGGGCAAAATTTGCTAAATTCTACTTTCTCGGTAGCGTCGGAGAAGGGGCTGATATTGACTTAGAGTATGCTAAGTTTTTACAAGAGAATTTAAAGCCTGACTTAGACCAACTTGTAGCAGATCAATCTATAAGGCAACAAGACCTCCTGAAAATGGCTGGTCAACTATCTCCCTATATTGAAAATAGAGATAAGGTATTATTAATTTCACACTCGCAAGGAAACTTCTTTGCTGATGATTTAATGAATGTGATGCTTCCTAATCGGGATGATCCTAATTCTGTGTCAGGAGATCGCTTTAAGTTTTGGGGTAACCTACAGCTAGCTTCACCTGTCAGTAATCCAGTCATGGCCTCTTCTCGCTATCGCTCTATGAAATTCACTCAAGACTTGATTGCAAATCAATTCCTTGGACAACCAGGAACTCATAGCTTGGTTCGATCTAGTGCTGGAGATTTCTTTAAAACTCTTTCAGGTCACAATGCTGCATATTTTTTAAGTGAGGAATTGTTAACCGATCGCTTGAGTGACAATCGTCGAGGATCACCGTTGTCATTTGTCCTTGAGCATCTCTCCGATATATCAGATCAGTTTCCGTCAAACTGCGCGCCAATGGAGCCATCTTTTGAAGTGACTACATCTAATCTATCAAAATCTGGTAAGTTTGTTGCTAAGTATTCAACAGTTGATATTAATTATCAAACTATCAATTTCGGTAACGATATTATAGATCTTAACGAAGCTAATAGAACCAAGTTAATTTCTGAGTTTCATGTTCAGGATTTTGATCGTGTTGATTTAGAGTGTATTAATGTTGATGAAAATCCTTATTTTTGTGATGAGCCTCTTACGCGTGAGCCGGCATCTATTAGGTTAAATTCAACAAGTTCAAATCCTAATTTGATTGTTAAGAACACTTTTGGAGAATCAGTGCAAGTCCCTCTTCGTAATATAGCTTCAGATCTTGTTGTTTATAATGGTAATGAGCCTGAATTTGCACCAACAATAGAAGTACTAAATAAAAAGGTTACCTCAACTAATGAAAGTATCGTGATAGAGCTTGATGTCAAAGCTGTTGATGTCGAATTTCCTGAAAATACTAGTTTAACTGTAAATGGTCAGAATATTATTGAATCTAACAATGGTACGGTGAAGGTTCGAAGTATTCAGTATCAGCAGCCTAATAATGGTGAAAATACCATCAATTACCGTTTTACCACTTTTGGTTTACTTGGTGCTATTGCGACTTTAGATTATCCCGTTACTTTTAATTACTGTAGTGGTGATGAGTGTTGCGTCGATGGGGAAAAGTGGAGTTATACTAAGAATAAATGTGGGAAAGTTTCTGGTCCACCAATTATAAGTTGTGTTGTTCAAGATCCACCCGTTATTGGAGGTGGTAATTACTATATTCAATGGACTGTTAGTTGTCGTCCAACAGACACTACGATTGAATTAACAACAGGTCCAGGGTCAACTTACGAATACTATTTTCAGCGCTACTATTCACAATGTGGGGTACCAAATTATTCTGGCCCTTGTCCCCAGGAGTATTGGCCTCAACCACTTTCAGGTACTTCCTTAAGTTTTTTTGGTACTTATTTTGATTTTAATACAGATAGTTATCAAAACTGGGAGCAAAACGTTTCGATTTCATTTCCATACCCTCAGTTAGAATAGAACAAAGATAATAGATTCCAACACACTTCTCTGGAAGCACTACATGTACAAAAATCTTTATTAGAACTTTGATCAATCATAAAAAAAAAGGGCCCCCTGTAGGAGCCCCTTTCTATTAGTACCTGTCGACTAGTGCAGTCACTGGGGTGTTTCGTTCGTGGACTCGTTCATATCGTTTATCTTTAGCTGGAGCTGTTGTGTACGATTGTGAGGAACAGGCTCCAAGCATGAACGAGAATGCGACAAGTAATAGTCCTGTAGTATATGTCTTCTTGGCCATCTAAAACCTCCGTGTAGATGTTACCTTGAGAGTGAAAACCATCCTTGGTTTTCATCACTCGTCTCATGATTATATTATGCCAAAGTCGTGCCAACTTTTGTGTCAACAAATAGTAAAATCGGTGATGATTAGATGAAAAATCGAACTTTTTTGGCACCAAAGATGGTCCCATTTTGCTAAATCAGCAATATTTGCCGGTGACGGATAGACTCCGTGAATTATAGTCGACTTTCTATGATCTGATAGTAATGACGCTGATCTTCAATTGATAGGGGTTTTATTGATTCAACATTTTGACGACGAATACCTTTTGTTCGAATAAGCTCATCTGTTGTTCTAATTTTTTGTGCAATATGAGAAGCCATGGTGATTAGCCACTTAGGGGCTTGCTTATCGAGTTCATCAACAGGAATTTTAATGAGTTCACACGGCTCAATGGCAACAACGTGAGCACTTCTAGGTTTATGGTCGAAGAAAGACAGCTCTCCTAAGTATTCCCCGGCACCAAGATAAGCCAGTGGAGTAATCTTGGTTCCATCATTTACAAAAACCATGAGTTTGCCGGTACGGACTTTATAAAGATCAACTTCTTGATCCCCAGCCACGCAGACAAGTTCATCTTTATCTAAACTGAGTGTTAAAGGTCCACCAAAGTCACTCATATTTACTCCAATTTAAAGCCCTAGAAGCCTTATGGTCAGTTCACCAAGTTTTGAAAGCATTGCCTTGGTATAAACATTTTGAGGATTTATTTCATCAAAGAATAAAACATTTTGTCCGTACATGGCGTTTAGCTGAGAATCAAAATCAACCAGAGGTAGTCCTGATTGAGCTGCAACTTTACGCATGATTTGATTAAAGACTGGGGAGCCTCTCCAAGTGGCACAATCAAATGTTGCCGCTTGGGTGAGAGCTTCTTTGGCTTCTTTGGTTTTGCCAATTTCAAGAGCCGTAGAGCCAAACAGATAAAGCAGTTTGGCATGACTTGGATGTTTAGCTTTTAATATTTTTAATTCGTCGTAAACTTCTTTGCTTCGACCTCTTTTAAGTTTTTCCATCATCTCATTCAGTGCTATTTGTAATCCGCTCTCCTCAGAGAATGAACAATTGGCTTTTGGAGGGACATCTAAATTAACTGGAGCAGTAATTAAAACGAGTTTGGAATTATTTTCTTTAACATATTTAACTAACTCCCAAAGCTCCCATTCATAAATTTGAAAAATCATCTCCATTTGCTCGAGCTTACCCGGCCCTGCACCAATAACGACTTTTGAATTAGGTTTAGTCGCCAAATCAAACTCATAAAAAGTATAGGGATTATAAAGAACCCGTGAAAGATCAGGAAAGGCCATAAGGGCAGAGCTTAAAATATCTTCATCTTGAATTTTTTTATTGAAAAGAAAATCTTCGTATTGAAGAGGATGAGCGCGGGTTTCAAAAAATTCCTGAGTCGATCCATAGTAAATGATAAGGCTTGGTAGCTTTGAAAGAGCCTTAAGTTCATTTAACGTTCGATGAAGCCCAAGACCATCACGACTCATATTAAAGATCTTGAGTGGTTCCGATATATTCTTAGAGGCTGCCTGATTGTAGCTTTGCATGAACTTATCAAGACCAGCTCCAAGCTGGTCGCCAATAAATAAGATTTGAGCATCTTTGGCACTAGCGAGGATTTCGGAGGTAGGCTGACCAGTGATTTTGTAGGGGTAGGGAGCCTCGCTTTGTGGGTTCTTCCTAATTCTCCAGCCTACGATCACAACAAAGGTCAAAATGGCCAACGTGAAGACGATTTTACCAAGTCCTATCGTATTGTTTTTAGATGCTTTTTTGCTCTTTCGCTTTGCCATGCTATTAAAAAAATCCGTTTTGTGAGTTGCCTCTTTATTGTATGCGCAATTCCTGATATTTAGAAC
>CAYGRY010000027.1:0-33523 GCA_964352405.1 uncultured Halobacteriovorax sp. | reverse complement strand
AGCTGAGCGAGATGCAGTAAAAGAATTAGGATTGATCTAAAAAATGAAGGCTCCTTAGGGAGCCTTCATTACGTTCAAAAAAACTCCCTTCGGTAAAAATTTCAAAAACTTTCCATAGAATTACTTGAGATGCTAGGTTTCACCCAATTAATTTACAAGGGAGAGGTCTATGAAACTATTTAAAGTAGTTGCAATGATGTGCTTGATTTTAGGTCAAGGTGCATATGCTTATGAACGTTGTCAGACAGAGAGTAATGGTTATCGTTTCTCGGGTGGAGGTTTTGACTTTGATACGGCCATGCAGATGGCAATCAATGAGTGTACTTCAAGTCGCTACACTAATAACGGAACCTGCCGTGGAAATATAAAGTGTGAAGATTATAGTGGTCAATTTCAGTTAGCTCAAATTCGCTGCGAAGCTCGTTCTAACGGGTATACTTTTGTTGGTGGTGCTCAAAGTATGAGCGAAGCGGTTGCAGATGTGGAAAGATCATGTACCGCAAGTCGATATACTAATAATGGCGAATGTCGCGCTAGTATCAAGTGTGAGTCTGCAACAGCTCGTCCAAGTGAAGTCAATGTTAATTGCACAACTCGTTCAAATGGTTACACTTTTCAAGGTGGAGCTTTTGACCTTGAGAGTGCAATAAGCGATGCAGTTTCATCATGTACTGGGAGCCGTTATACAACAAATGGAGATTGTCGTGCTGAAGTTGCTTGTTCATATCCAAACTCACGTCGTACAGAAAGAGTAAATTGGAGCTGTGAAACACGCAGCAATGGTTACAAGTTCAAAGGTGGTAATAGAGAGCGTAATGGCGCGATGGAAGATGCAATTTCTGCATGCACCGGAAGTCGTTATACTTCAAATGGTGAGTGTTATTCAAACATCTCTTGTAAGGCACCTGAACTAAACCGAGGTGGCGTTGTTGTCCGTCCTCTTCCTCCAGTTGTTGTTGGACCTTCACGTCCAAGAATTAATTTTAGAGTAGAGTCTTTGCAAATGGCAGAAAGAGTAATCACCTTAGTTGAGTCTTTTGAAGCTTATGTAAATGCAGATGATTATATAAACGTTATGTTACCACTTAAAAAGCAAGCCGGTCGTCTAAGTGCTAGAGTTAGTGGTCGTGCTGAATATATTCGTGTAAAGAATACTTTGGTTCAACTCGGAGTTCTTCTTGCTGATAGCGAAAACTTTATCGAAGACAATATGGAGCGAGCAGCTTTATTTCAAGCCTCAAAAGAACTTTTAACTATGCGCGAGAAAGTTAGAAGTCTAGTGAATTTTATGGATGAGTTTGACGGTGATGTTTCAACTCTTTACTAAAGTATTATAAAGGGCTCTCATTTGAGAGCCTTTCTTTTTTGGATTCATCGAAAAATTTTATCTAAATTAAAAAAGGCTCCCAAAGGAGCCCTTTTTATTAGTACCTGTCGACTAGTGCAGTCACTGGGGTGTTTCGTTCATGAACTCGTTCATAACTCTTATCATTCTGTGGCGCAGTCGTTACAGACTGAGTGGAGCATGCTCCTAACATGAACGAGAAAGCAACCATTAATAGCCCGGCATATGTCTTCTTGGCCATCTAAAACCTCCGTGTAGATGTTACCTAGAGGAGAAGAACCATCCTTGGTTCTTTTCTCCCGTTTCATATTTATATTATGCCAAACTCATGCCAACTTGTTTGTCAGGAGGCAGTAAAATCGAAGCTGTGTAATTGAAAAATCGTATTTTTTGTCACCAAAACTAGTGTCATTTTGCTTATTTAGGAAAGAATTGCCGGTGACGGATAGTCTCCGCTTATTATACTCGACTTTCAATAAGCTGATAATAATGGCGTTGTTCTTCCATGCTTAGTGGCTTTATAGATTCAACATTTTGTCGGCGAATTCCTTTGGTACGTATCAGCTCATCTGTCGATCTAATTTTTTGTGCAATATGGCTGGCCATAGTTATGAGCCATCTCGGAGCTTGCTTTTCTAGTTCTTCAACTGGAACTTTAATAAGTTCACTTGGCTCAATGGCAACAACGTGAGCACTTCTGGGTTTATGATCAAAGAAAGAGAGCTCACCTAAGTATTCTCCAGCACCAAGATAAGCTAAGGGAGTTATCTTAGTTCCGTCGTTAACAAAAACCATGAGTTTTCCGGAACGCACTTTATAAAGATCAACTTCTTGATCCCCTGCGACGCATACAAGTTCATTTTTATCTAAAGTGAGTGTTAAAGGTCCACCAAAGTCACTCATATAAATTCTCCTTTATAAACTCAGTAGTCTTGCAGTGAGTTCGCCAAGTTTTGAAAGCATGGCTTTTGTGTAAACATTTTGAGGATTAATTTCATCAAAGAATAAAACATTTTGTCCGAACATAGCATTGAGTTGATTGTCGAAGTCAACCAAAGGCACTCCTGATTGAGCAGCGACTTTGCGAATGATTTGATTAAATACCGGCGATCCTCTCCATGTTGCACAATCAAATGTGGATGCGCGCGTAAGTGCTTCTTTGGCTTCTTTATTCTTTCCGATTTCAAGAGCAGCGCTGGCAAAAAGAAACAGGACCCTAGCGTTGGAATTATTTTTTGCGACTAAAATTTTTAAATTATCATATGCTTCTTTAGATTTTCCTTCTTTGAGCTTTTTTATTTGCTTGTTTATTTCGAACTGTAAGTTCTTTTCCTCAGATAAAGAACAGTTCGCTTTTGGAGCGACATCTAAATTAACCGGCGCCGTTATGAAAACCAGTTTCGAATTTCTAGCTTTGATATAACGAACCAGCTCCCATAACTCCCATTCGTAAATTTGAAAAATCATCTCCATTTGTTCAATTTTTCCTGGACCAGCACCGATCACGATTTTACTCGTCGGCTGTTTTGATAAATCAAATTGGAAAAATGTATATGGATTATATAAAACACGAGAAAGATCAGGAAAGGCCATAAGAACAGAGCTTAATACTTCATGTGCGTGAAGCTTCTTATTAAAAACAAAATCATTATACTGAATAGGATGAGCTCTCGTTTCGTGGAATTCTTGAGTACCACCATAATAAATAACTAGACTTGGAAGCTGTGGTAGTTTTTTTAAATCATTTAAAGTTCTATGAAGTCCATAACCATCTTGACTCATATTATAAACTTTGATTGGTTCCGATATATTCTTTGAGGCAGCTTTAATAAAGTCATTTGAAAATTTATTGAGGCTCAAGCCTAAGCGGTCGCCGATAAAAAGCACTTGGGAAGCGGCTGCCAGCTCAAGAGTTTTGGCATCCGGCTGACCTTCAATTTTATAGGGATAGGGTGCTAAGGTCATTGGATTTTTATGGATGCGCCAACCAATCATCACGCAAACAATAATTAAGAGGAAAATAAACAATTTTCCAATTATGCCTATGCCATTGTTTTTAGATACTTTTTTGCTCTTACGCTTTGCCATGCTATTAAAAAATTCCGTTTTGTGAGTTGCCTCTTTATTGTATGCGTAATTCCTGATATTTAGAACCGCGTTATGACAAAAAATCAAAAATTCCCAATTCCAGAGCTTTTGGCCCCTGCTGGCAGCTTGGAGAAACTTAAAACGGCGGTTCTATATGGAGCTGGTGCTGTATATTTGGGTGGCCAAAAATTTGGTCTGAGAGCTGCTGCTGACAATTTTAACCAAGACCAATTAAGAAAAGCTGTTAGTTTTGCTCACGCTCATGGATCTAAAGTAAACGTTGTTCTCAATGCCTTTTTACATGACAGCGATTTTGTCGGACTTTCTGAGTTTGCGAACGAATTAAAAATGATCGGTGTCGATGCTGTGATCGTTTCAGATTTAGGCGTTATCAAAACCGTGCTTGAAGCTGGTGGTCCTGAAATCCACTTATCAACTCAAGCGTCTTGCTTAAACGCAAGTGCGGCCAAACTTTGGAAGTCGATGGGCGTTTCTCGCGTCGTCCTTGGACGTGAAGCTAGCCTTGCTGATGCAGCGATTATAAAAAAGGAAAGTGGGCTTGAAGTTGAGATGTTTGTGCACGGTTCGATGTGCATGGCCTTTTCAGGTCATTGCGTGATTTCAAACTACACCCAAGGGCGTGATTCTAATCGCGGTGGCTGTGCTCATAGTTGTCGTCATGAATATAAAATTGCTCGTGATCAAAGTGAGCAAGAAAAGAACGCCTTTTTTATGAGTTCAAAAGATCTTGAGGGTCTAAGACTTTTAAAAGAATACGTTGAAGCTGGTGTTGATTGCCTTAAAATCGAAGGCCGTATGAAGTCGGTTCACTATGCTGGAACCGTCACAAAAGTCTACGCCGAAGCGTTGGCGCATTATCAGGTTCATGGAAATTTCTTATCAGATCGTATTGAAGAGTGGGCAAGTGAGCTTAGAAAAGTTCATCACCGTGCCTACACTCAGGCTTCGTTAGTAGAGCCTGCGGGTCAAGACAGTATTCACAATGGCAAAGACGGAGAGGGTGTTGAAAGCGCTGTTGCAGGACCTATTGTCGCCGTCACGAACGATGCCATGGTGATTGAAGTCAGAAGAAAGTTTCATGATGGGGAAGAGCTTGAGCTAGTGCCATTTCAAGGCCCTGTTCAAGTGTTTAAAGCCTCCAAGCTTCGAAGTCTATCCGATATGCCTCTGACAGAGACAAAGCCAGGCTCACTGGTCAAAATAGCTTTAATTCCAGGAGCGAGTGAGCATGTCCTAGTTCGGAGTACGGGCGTATGAAGCTAACGTACTTTCTTAGACCAAAAGATAATTTAAACTTACTTGCCCAAAAGGGAGTAAGTGAAGTCATTATTGGAACTCTTGATCACTCAAGACTTGGTGAATTCAATAGCGAGAACGCCATTAAAGCGGCCCAACTAGCAAAAAGCCTTGGGCTAAAAACAGTTTTATTATGTGATGCTTTAGTCGGCCAAAAAGAGTTTGATTCCTTTGCTAAAAGCCTAAGTGAAATGACACCATTTTTTGATGCTGCCAGAGCACTTGATCCAGGTGTGATGCAATTTCTTTTTGATCATACAGACATTGCTTTGCATTTCGTGGCCGATACTGGAAATCATAATCTTGTCGGTTTAAAAGCGTGGGAAGATTATTTTACTGATCGTCTTGAGCGTATTGTTTTATCGATTGAGCTTTCTAAAGAAAGTTTGACTCATATTATTCCTAAACTCAAAACACCATGTGAGCTTTTAGTTCTTGGACGAATTTTATTATTTCATTCACCGCGCGCTTTATTATCTCCTCTAAGTGGGGAAGCCTCTGATCAAAGTTGGATCGATGCCGTTGGTGCGAGTGAAGAATCTCCCCATAAAGGTTTTCCCCTGATCGAAAATAAGCAAGGCTCCTTTATGTTTTTGGCCAAAGACTTTTGCTTGGCCGAGCAATTAAAAGATCTGCGTGACATGAAGCTAGATTTTATGCGCCTAGACCCAACTGGTTGTGAGCCTGAAGTCGCCCTTAAAGTCGCCGGTGAGCTTTTAAGTGATAAACCTGAAGCGGCCAAGGACAGCTGGCCCAATTTAGTTATTCGCGGATTTTATGGTGTTAATAAGTCCGACGTGCTTTTCAAAAAATTAAAAAATCCAAGTCGTGATAAAACCCATGCCATTGCCGAAGTTTTAGATACCAGAAAAGGTGATCCCGTTACAGTTCGAGTGCTTGATGGAGCAAAGCTTAATGCTGGTATGAAAATCGAAATGGTCAGCCCGGATGGAAAGAAAAAACAAATAGAGCTGAAGTGGATTCGTGATCTTAATGGCAATACTATCGATCATGCTGCTGAAAATATGATTGTTTCTCTTCCGCCTATTGGAAGTGCAACTTGCAAAGCCCTAATCTTTGATTTTAATAACCTGTAGAAACTTGTAGAACTTCGCCAGTTTCATTTATAGAAATCTCTAACTGTCCATTTCTAAAACTCAGCAAATATCCTTGATCGACTTTTGTGACAGTTGATTCTTTAATCAGTTGAGCAAAATATTTAATTGCATCGGCATCACTAATTTCCTGTGCACCATTGGTGATACTTCTTAGCGTTGAGCGTGAAAAGTTATTAACAATACCTTGAATTTTAGTCGATCTTAATTCCCTTGCATTGATAAGGGTGTTTCGATTGAAAAAAAGTGTATAAAAAGCATAACGATCAAAGGTTTTAAGTCCTTCGAGACCATCAATAAAAGCTGACTGTGATGCAATGATGCTTTCATCGATAAAAAGTTGGTCGAGTTCTTTATTGATTTGATCAATGGTCCCCGTTAACAATTCATCTCTTTTAGACAGATCTAAAACTTCAGCTTGACTAAAATGCTTATTCAAAGCGACTCGAACAATTGCTGCATTTTCACTGTCTTCAATTACTTCTTTGCTGGCATTAATGACACCGAGTTGATATTCAAACTTAAGGTTATCAGCAAGCGCTCCATTCATTAATTCTGTTAGATAATGTCTTGTCGATTGAATATAACTTAAGGCCGCATTCTTTTTATATGTAAAGCGATCCCAAAAAACTTTGTTATTCTTTCTTTCTTGAATAACTTTATTGCTCCATAGGTTTAAAAACTTTCTTGAATCCTCTCTAAAGGTTTTAATTTCTTCAAACGACATATAGTCGGTATAGCTAAAATTGCCTGAGCCTTTAATTTTGCCTTTGACGGCAGTGATTTTGCCTTTGTAACTTCCTTCCATATAGCGAATCATTTTTGACGTAAAATAAGCGTGCCTCGCTTCATGAGATAAAGTCGTAAATCCTCGTTCTGATAAGTTTGTAGAGATATCTTTACTAATATAAATATAGTTTTTTGAAGGAGTGAATGAGCCTAGTGATTTACTTTCCGGATTATCAATATAAAAGACTCTAACGCCATCAAAACGGTTGGCAATATTTTTAACATATCGATTAATCACACTATGTTGGTTGGGAAGAATTTCGATTCCTAGAAGTCCGTCTTCAATCTTTTTGATATATCTGTAGTCAATGCCTTGCTCATCAAATGACTCACTGACGTCCACAATATTTTGTGGCATATCTGATAGACCATTAAAGGTATATTCCTCGAAACTATTATTGACTCTTCTTATGATTGATTGGTGCATGTTAATGCATGACTGACTTATAGCTGTTGAAGCAGGAGTTCGACCCACTGGATTTTGTGCGCATGAGGCAAGTGTAAATAGGATGAGAAGAATTCTATTCATCAGTCACATATCGGCATTTTAAAGATTGTATCTGATGGAATTATATCAGATTTAAATAGTCAGGCTTAGCTTTTGAAATAGACCAATTTGACGGGAATTCCACCATTTGAGAACTCTAGGAGAAGTTCATAACGACGATTAATCTTAATATCTTTTGGAATCAATAGCGCTAAAGCCTTGGGCTGATAGCTCATCAGTTTTTCGACAACATGATTTAAAAAAGCCACAGGGTTATCAAGTTTTAATCGAATCCCATACGGCGGATTAGCAATTAAAATAGAACCTGGTGAAATCTCTAGATTTTCAAGCGCATTAGCTTGGACACAACGAACTTCATCTTTAAGATTATGTTTAAGTGCTTCAAAAGTTTTAGCTTCAGATTCAACAGCTATAATATTCTTCCATGGAGTTTCAGATTCAGCTGGAAATCGAACTTCTTTAGTGATCGGAAAAGATTGATAAGAAAAATAACGGTCGTTATTATTTTTATTCCAATCAAGCGCTTCTCTGGCAAAAACACCACTGCCACTCATTGGATCACAAAGAGGAGCATCAATTTCAATTTTTTCTTTTAGGGCCAAAAGACAAGCGTGAGCGTAAGTTTCACGAAGTGGTGCCATACCAATCCATGAGCGCTTGCCACGACGATCAAGTCGATCACCAGAGGTATCAATACTTAGGGTGAGCTCATCATCTTTAAATCGTAAATAAAGAGCAGGGCAGTGATCCTTAACAATATCTTTTAATCTTTCAGTATCAACTTTCTTGGCCTGAGTGCCTTTGAAAAAATCTTCAATCGCATCTTTGGTGGCTTTTTTAATCTTGCGCTCATCAAACAGCCTTGAAGAGTGAGCACTGACATGGATCACTTCTAAAATTGGCGCTTGAATATAAAACGGACGCCAGTCCAGGGCCTTAACTTTTTTATAAAGCTTTGGCAGATCTCGTACTTTGGCCTGCATTAAGCGAAACAAAATGCGCGTTGGAATCTTTAGGGTGTGATTAAGCACAAACCCGGCTTGTAGATCTAAGTCAATTTCAAGACCACCGTGACTGATACGAACATTTGTCCCTGGAAACTTTTCGACAAGTTCCTGGCATGCTAGCTTTTCAAGACCTGGTGACACAACGGCATAATAAGACATGCCCTCTCATATCTGGATGGAACGTGAAAGGAAAGCTGATTTTAGTCCCAACCCCTATTGATGAAGAAAATACACTCGATTCGGCCACAATTGCTGTGATTAACGATGGTATTAAGGCTGGTGCGAAGTTTGCCATTGAAGACTTAAAGCCTGGACGCAGACGTTGGCTTCGCTTTGGTTTACCACGTGAGCAGATCGGTGAATTCGTTTTGTATAACGAGCACACAAGAGAAGCGGCCATCGAAGAACTGCTAGCTCATTTAAAAAGTGGCAAAGATGTTTTCGTCATGAGTGATGCTGGTCTTCCGGCTTTTTGCGATCCAGGTCGCTTACTCGTTGATCGCGCTCATCAGGCCGCAGTGAAAGTCAGCTCAACGCCTTTTTATAACTCAATCGCACTAGCAGTTGCGCTGAGCGGTTATGATCACGATCGTTTTGTCTTTGAAGGTTTTCTTCCAACAAAAGATCCAGCGAGATCTGATCGCTTAAAAGAAATGGCAAAAGAAAAACGCACCATGGTTTTAATGGATACTCCTTATCGTCTGAGTAAATGCTTAAGCGAGCTCGCCGAAGTGCTTGGGCCCAGAGAAATTTGTTTGGCCTTAGAGCTTGGAATGCAATCCGAAGAAGTCATCCGCGGTAGTTGCGCCAAGCTTAGATCAAAGTTTGACGGACAAAAGCGACCTTTTGTCTTAGTAGTTTCACCTAAGATCTAGCACTTGCCTAAGCGCGTCGTAATGAACTCCTTCCTTGATTATGCTATGTGTAGTAGATGAGAAGGAGTTTATGACAAATTTAAATCAAAATAGCTCCGATCAGCGTAAAGCCGATCATATAGCCTTGACCGAACTTGCCCAAACCAAGGCAAGCTCTGTCGATTCTCGCTTTGATTATGAGCCACTGTTTAGTGCTCATCCAAAGCAAGATGAATGGCGTCGTCCAACTGAATTTTTAGGAAAAACTCTTCAAGCTCCTCTTTGGATTTCTAGTATGACTGGAGGAACAAAAGAGGCCCTGACGATTAATAAAAACTTAGCTCATGTTGCACGTGAATTTGGTTTAGGTTTTGGCCTTGGTTCATGTCGCTCCTTGCTTGAAAGCAATGATCGCCTAGGGGATTTTGACTTTAGAAGCGTGATTGGTGATGAGTTACCATTTTATGCCAACCTTGGAATTGCTCAGATTGAACAACTTCAGGCAAAAAAAGAAACGTCAAAAATTCATAATCTCATCGAAAAATTAAAAGTTGATGGATTAATTATTCATATCAATCCACTTCAAGAATGGTTTCAACCTGAAGGTGATCGTTATCAAAAGCCTGCGCTTGAAACTATCGAGTCGCTATTAAGCGAAGTCTCTTTTCCAGTCATCGTCAAAGAGGTTGGACAGGGTATGGGGCCAAGGTCTCTTAAGGCCCTAATGAAGCTTCCGTTGGCCGCTATAGACTTCGGTGCTTTTGGTGGAACAAACTTTTCCAAAATGGAGCTTTTAAGAGACGTAAGTGACGAGAATCATAGAGAAGATGGGCTACAGTTTGTTGGACATACGGCAGGTGAAATGCTAAGTCATGTCAATCAGATTTTAGACTCAAATGAACATGGCATTAAGTGTCGCTCGTTTATTATCTCTGGTGGAATTAGAAGTGCTCTTCAGGGACACGAACTGGTTTCATCGTGCTTAGGAAATGCTGTGTACGCGCAAGCGAAACCATTTCTTGATCACGCCAGAGTAGGAATTGAAGATCTTAGAAAATTTGTTTTAGACCAGCTTTTGGAACTTGAAATGGCGAAGCGCTTTTTAGAAATACGCGCAAACTAGGGAAGTGCAGATGGGACATATCTCCGGCTTTTCAAAATTAAGCAAGATTGAAAAAATCGAGTTTCTCTCTCGTGAGTTTTTCGATAATCCTGATCGTTCACAAAAGCTCTTAAAAAGTTTTTGGCATCCAGATGCTAACGCGCAAAAAATCTTTGATGAGTTTTCAGAAAATACTCTTACAAACTTTATGTCACCTTATGGTGTCGTTCCAAACCTTGATATCAACGGTAAAACATATTGCGTTCCTTTAGTTATCGAGGAGAGTTCTGTTGTTGCTGCTGCAGCTAAAGCGGCAAAATTTTGGAGCTCACGTGGAGGCTTTAAAGCAACTGTCATCTCAACCACTAAAGCTGGCCAAGTTCATCTTATTTGGGATGGTAAAGATTCAAACAAATTTCAAAGCTTCTTTGAATCAGTAAAAGACAAACTTATTGAAGAAACAAAACCACTGACTTCTAATATGGAAAAACGTGGTGGCGGTTTACTTGATTTAAAATTGGTTAACCGCGAAGCAGATGAGCCTGGTTATTATCAACTATGGGCCGAGTTTGAAACTTGTGATGCCATGGGTGCCAACTTCATCAACTCTGTGCTTGAGTCTTTAGGCCAGACATTTAAAAATCTGGCAGCGACACACGTCGAGTTCAATGAACAAGAAAAACAAGTTCAAGTCATCATGGCGATTCTTTCGAATTACACGCCTGATTGCTTAGTTAAAGTTGAAGTCAGCTGTCCGGTTGAACAGCTCGATGATAAAAGCCATGGCATGAGTGCCGCGGAATTTGCCAGCAAGTTTAATAGAGCGGTCCGTATCGCTAAAATTGATGTCAACCGTGCGACAACTCATAACAAAGGTATCTTCAATGGTATCGATGCTGTTGTGCTGGCCACTGGAAATGATTTTAGAGCGATCGAAGCGTGTGGCCATACTTGGGCCGCTCGTGATGGTCAGTACCGCGGGTTAAGTGATTGCACAGTTGAAGATGGAATCTTTACTTTCTCTTTAGAAATTCCATTATCAGTTGGTACTGTTGGTGGGCTAACAGCCCTTCACCCAATGGCGAAGTTCTCTTTAGAGCTTCTTGGAAATCCTTCAGCGAAAGAATTAATGACAATTATTGCTGCCACAGGTTTGGCGCAAAACTTTGCAGCCCTTAGATCTCTAGTGACTTCAGGCATTCAAAAAGGACATATGAAAATGCACTTGATGAATATTCTAAATCACTTAGAAGCTAACGATAAAGAACGTGATCATATTCGAGAAGCGTTCAAGGATCGCATCATCAGCTTTACCGATGTGAGAAATGAGTTGGCCCTAATTAGGAAATATCAGTGAGCAACGAAGCTGACGAAAAAGGAAAAACTTTGCAAACAAAAGAAAGTGAATTCGCTTTGAGCGTAAACCCAGTTGTAAAAACAGATAAACTTGATCAGTACTATCATGGTCATGGAAAGTTATTACTTTCTGGCGAATATTTCGTTTTGGACGGTGCCGAAGCGTTAGCACTTCCAACGACTGTAGGTCAGTCACTATCAGTAAGATATTCACCATCTTTTAATCCATCTCTTTCTTGGAAGAGTTTTGATTCAAAAGGTGAGTTGTGGTTCGAATCCAAATTTGAATTTTGGAGATTTAATACTGTTAACAGTGAAGAAACTGATGAAGTTAAAGTTCTACAACAACTTCTAAGAGAAGCGAGAAAACAAAACCCTCATTTTCTTAGAGATGAAGTTGATGTCTTCGTTGAAACAAGACTTGGTTTCCCGCTTGATTGGGGACTAGGCTCAAGCTCGACACTTGTTTTTAATATTGCTCAGTGGGCTTATATCAGTCCTTTTGAATTATTGTTCAAGACTCTTAGCGGCTCTGGCTACGATATCGCTTGTGCTCAAAGTGAAGGTCCAATTATTTACCAAAAAAATAGCACTGGACCTAAGTGGGCCCCAACTTCTTTTGATCCAAGCTTTAAAGACAAGCTATGGTTTGTTTATCTTGGGACAAAGCAAAATTCCGGGCAAGCTATAAAATCTTATAAAGAAAAGAAGAGTAAAACTTCAGATATCGCTAAGATCACTCAACTCACTAGAGATATGTCTGATGCTGATAATTTAAAAGATTTTCAATCAGCGATGATTCAGCACGAAGAAATCCTTTCTAAGCGCTTAGAGCGACCAACTGTTCAACAGGAAAAGTTTTCTGACTTTGACGGTGTGATCAAATCGCTTGGTGCTTGGGGCGGAGACTTTGTTCTCGTTAGTAGTGAGATGAGCGAAGAAAAAGTAAAAAAATATTTCGCCCAAAAAGGTTTAGAAGTCTGCTTGCCCTTTCGTGATTTGATTTTACCTCCCCATGATTTGGGAGCGCAAAACAACGGTAAGCAAAATGACCTCGTCCATTAATTCTGGAAGTCATTCTTGGTCTGCGCCTTCAAATATTGCATTAGTTAAATATTGGGGGAAAAAGCCCGTACAGCTTCCTGCCAATGCTTCATTAAGTTTTACCCTTAATAAATCAAAAACGATTGTAAAAACGAAGTGGGAAAAGTGCTCTGATAAAGAGGCAAAGCTTGTTTTTACTTTCGAGGGAAAAGAGACTCCAAGTTTTAATCAAAAAATTCAAAAATGGTATAATGGTCTAAAGAATGAGATGTCATTTTTAAACCAGCTGAAACTCACCATTGATTCTACCAACACTTTTCCTCACTCCGCTGGTATCGCCTCATCAGCATCTTCTATGGCGGCACTCTCATTAAGCCTCATGGATCTTGCAAATACTTTTGGTGTAGTCGATTTAGATGAAGCTGCCTGGCTTAAAATGGCATCTTCCTATGCCAGACTCGGTTCAGGAAGTGCAGCAAGGTCTGTTTACCCTGTTGCTGCGACCTGGGGCTTAGTCGACAATGAGTTTGCCTCTCCTGTGCAAGAGATTCACCTAGTCTATAAAGACTTTGGAGATGCTATCTTAATCGTCGATAGTGGCACAAAAGCTGTTAGCAGCTCTTTAGGTCATGAATTGATGAATAAACATCCTTATAGAGACCTGCGCTTTGCCATGGCCAATAAGCGTGTAGGCGAGCTCGTTGAGCTTCTTAAAAAAGACGATTTCGAACACTTCTCAAATCTTGTTGAAGTTGAGGCCTTAGAGCTTCACTCCATGATGATGACTTCGAATCCATCTTTTATTTTAATGAAACCAAAGACATTAGAAATTATTGATCGTGTAAGAAAAGCTAGAGCTAATGGTCACGAGATTTGCTTTACCTTAGATGCAGGTCCAAATATTCATCTTCTATATCCACAAAGAGCTAGAGACTTTGCCATGAAGTTTGTCTCGGAGTGTAAGAGCGCTGATCTTTTTGATCAAGGCCAATGGATTGATGATCAAGTAGGAAGCGGTCCTACTAAAGAAGCCTAAATGGAAGCAAGACCTTTTTATTCAAAGATATTATTGTTTGGAGAGTACAGTGTTATCCAACACTCAAGTGCACTCATCATCCCTTATCCTTTATTTGAAGGTCGACTCAAATTTCCAAGGGATAAATCAAAAGGTATTGATCCTGAGCTTAAAGCTTTTTGCCAATATTTAAAAAAACTTCCTGTTGGTAATATTGATACCAAAAGTTTTGAATTTGATCTTGGTCAAGGACTGTTTTTTCATTCTACTATTCCTCAAGGTTTTGGTGTTGGAAGTTCAGGAGCACTTGTTGCTGCTGTTTATGATCGTTACACCAAAGAAAAAATTGATCTAAGTGAACTATCACGTCTTAAAGATCTGTTCGCTCAAATGGAGTCTCACTTTCATGGCTCTTCAAGTGGTGTTGATCCTTTAATTAGCTACCTTGGTCAATCTCTTTTGATTTACGGTAAAAAAGATTACCGTGCTGTTGATCTTCCGAAATACGGTGAAGGTAAGGGCGGACTCTTTCTTCTCAATACCGGAAGACCGAGAAGAACCGAACCACTTGTTAATCTATTTTTAGAAAAATGCCGTCAAGAAAGTTTTCTTAGAAATTGCATGGATAAACTCATTCCGATTAATGAATCTTGTATTGAATCTTTTTTAAAGCAAGACACAGAAGCTTTACATAATCATATGACAGATTTATCTAAGCTTCAGTACGAACATTTTGCACCGATGATTCCTCAGCTTTATCAAGACACTTGGAAAAAAGGTCTTGAAAGTGGTCTTTATAATCTTAAGCTTTGCGGTGCCGGTGGTGGTGGGTTTTTATTAGGATCGACTAAAGACTTTGCTGTTCTTGAGGAAACACTTCAGGGTCATGAAATTCGTCCTCTCTTTAATTTTTAGTGTCTAAAGATTCGACATATGTCAGCTATGCTCCTTAAACTAGTTTAATAGCGTTTCTAATATCATTGTCTTATCATCCGTTTTTTTGTCTGTTTCTTGGCATGGTTCTTTCATATCAATAAGAATATTTTATGACTTAAGATGCAAAGGAATACTCGTATGAAAAAACTAATATTTTTAATGGCTTTACTACTCAATTCAAATTCATGGGCTCAAATTAATATTGATCAACTACAATTTGCAGATGAAGTTTATAAAGAAGCGAGAGAAAAGCTCGATCATCATATTTCCTATACAGTCCTTATTGGTTACAGTGATGAGGTTGTAGAAAAGTTCAAAAAAGATCATTTGAATTCAGTGATTCGTCGTAATGAAAGAGAAATTTTAGCTGTAGACTCTGTTAAAGATCTACCTAAAATGTATAGGCATGGAGAAAATTGCTCTGCCTATTCTTTCAATATTGCAAACGATAATTTTATTTGCTTTGAGAAAAAATTAACCGACTCTACAAGTGATCATCTTCACGTCATTCTGGATCTTATCGCAGTAGATAAACAAAAATCTTCATTTGTCGCTTCAAGTGAAAGTCAAAGACTACGTGATAGACTTAAATATTTAGGTGACGTATCCATTATGAGAGATGAACGCCTTATTAAAGATGATGGCGTTTATGCTGTTGTGAATACTCAAAAAGCGAATCTGAGTGATTTAAAAGTTATTAGAAGATTTTTTCAAGAGAATCACACTGGTGTCTTTTTATTTCGTAGCGAAGTTGAAATTTCAAAATCAATATTCCCGGTGATCAAGGATTGTTCAATATATTTCATCAATAAAATCAATGAAAAAACAGTGTGTATCGATGAAATTAAAAGAACTAAAACACTAGATAATCCAGTCACGTTGTTGCTTCTTACGAAAATTAAATAGATTTTTGGTAAAAAATTCCTCTTAGAGCTTTTGTTATATTTTCCACTTTAATTAGATCTTCTAATCAAAGTGGAAAGTTTCCATTATTGCTTAGATAACTATTTATATTTTTCATTTAAGGGTAAACCCTTATTATTACTAGGTCCTTCATTATGAGTGCCAGTAATGTGTGTTAAACAAATTTATCTAAGTAACCGATATTATATTCACAAACCAATCTTCGCTTATAATGGTTCTATGAATATGGCCGTCATTAAATTTATAACTCTTTTATCATCACTCGCACTATATAGCGTTAGTTCTTTGGCATTGGATAAAGCCAATACTCAGTTTATTCCAACAAATTTTGAGGACGGAACTGGTACGGTGGGTCCTAGTATAAATCCGATCTCAGTACCACTTAATGATCCGACACCTAAACCAACTCCTGAGCCAACACTGCCTCCTAAACCAACTCCTCAGCCAACACTGCCTCCTAAACCAACTCCATTGGCAACTCCAACATTAGTTCCAACGCTACCAGCTCCAACTCCAGAGCCGACGTTGCCACCTGAATCAGAAACAACCACAACTTCAGAAGAGTCAAATTATATATGGGCTAACATTGATATCATCTCAACATTTGCAGAAAAGGAAGCGCCTTACGATATCTATATGGAAGTTGAGAATGACAATGGCGAAATGGAACCTAAGCTGCTATTTGGAAAAGGTGAAGTCATAGATAAGGGTTATATCGATGCATTAAAAAGCACGAAAGCTACAATTTTAGTCAAAGAAGATAATTTGATGGATTATTTAGCTTCTCATGATGAATACTATAAGGATGATTCACAAGAAGAAACCTCAAAAGAGGTTAGTGAATCTGAAAATGAAACTGAAGCAGAAACATATGATGGCTATATCGTAGGTAATAGTAACTTCTTAGAAAGTTTAAGTGACGTAGAAATAAAATTTGATATCTATGAAGTCATCAAAGATGAAAATGGCAACACTTCTTACCAATTAGTTTACGCAAAAGGAACAAAACTAAATTCAGAAGAAATAGAAAAACTTAACAAAGATTCAGTAGCGTTAGTTATCAAGCAAGATGAAATTATCCCATACCTAACTGCTTTAGAAGAGTTTACTAAAAATACAAATGAGGTAAATCAAAGTATCGATGACGTTCTTGCAAATATTATAAACGACGCTATCGATTCTGGGCAGATCATCCTATACACAGGTGGTTCTGATCAAGCTGGTGGATTAGTTCGAGGTTTCTCTGAGAATATTTCTACAGCTTGTTCGGCTTACGGTTTACTTGTCGCCGCTAATAACGTCTCATTCTTAAAATCAACAGGCAACGCTGAAAGAACTGCACTAGAGTTTGAAGTGATCAATCTGGATGCAAAATTATTAGCTGAAGATAGTAAAGAAAAAATAGCTTCAGGAAAAGAATCGAGCTCATTTCAGACCAATGTCTTTGACTTTAATGAAATGATGTATAGAAGACTTGAAAGGCTTAGTGCTTCAAGAATACTTCAACATAAAGAAAATGAAGCTATGTATAAACTTGCAGGTATGGTTGGACTTAGAGAAAAAAATAGTTTCTGTACATCAACTCAAAGTAATACTGAAACATCATCAGCCTCTAGTAGCGAACAAACAGCAAATACAGCAGAAGTTTGTACTGAAGAAATGAGTAATCGAAAAGCTTGTGGCGCAGAGGTTGCACGTCTAGCAGCATTAGCAATACGTCTTGAGCAAAGAGGTGCAGTTAAGCTTCAAAAGCTAGTTGTCAAATATCAAGAACGTAAAGCGTTGGTTAACAATATTAAAACAGCCTTTAAAAAAGATACCGATATTGGTTCTGCAGGTTCATCAATGACTCAAAGAGAAGATAAAGAAATTATTATCGATACAGAGCAAATTGGAAAAGATAGAAAGAAGAGTAATGATGAAAAAGCTGACGAACTTGATAAAATTGAATATACATTTGGTTGTATCGATAAGCAGTCTAAATATGACGAGAACTGCGAATGCAAACAAAGAAAAGATTGCTTTAGTCTTGATGATTTTGCTGAATGGAAAAAATCAAACGGAAAGTATATCTTAGAAAAGAAAATCTTTAGTAATGGTATAAACTCCAAAGACCTTGTTGATGGTCTAAGTACAATAGATACATCAATGACAAGCGAAGGCGTTGATGCCGATCATATGAAAAATGTAGGCAAACTTATTGAGAAAAGTAACGAGGATTTTTCGCTCAATACACAGGATGGATTTAAAAAGGTGCAGGTAGCAACAGACTCTGAACTACAAGGTTTTGTTGCAGACTTCTATACAGTAGATGAAATCGTTAAAACGAACACTTTTGATTACAAGAAAAACTTAAAAATTCAAAAACTAGGCCTTGATGCTGAGTGCTTTTCTGGAAGAGGTGGTAACTCTTGGAAAATGCAAGATTCAATCGAGTGTAGATAGTTTATTTTATATAAGGCAAGCATTCCTTCTTAAACTTTTTAGCGTTTGCTTCAGTTTTACAAAAAGATCTCCTAGTTCGTAGGGAGAACTTATCTAAGAAGTTATCAGATTCAGATTTTACTTTTACTTCTGTATTAGTACTTGCAGCTGATTTTTTTTCCGTTAGATATATTTTTCTTATATTATCGATTGTTTCATTCAAACTTGAATTTACTTTAGATTTGTCTTTCGCAATCGTTATTTCATGATTATTGATGAGATATGTTTTAACTTCATTGAGAAGACTCTTTATTAATAGAATTTCAACATTAGTTTTAGAAAGTTCCGATTTTACTGACTTTAAATCTCGATTGACTTCGTCCGGACTTAATTTTGCAATTTTCTTTTCAAGACTTTCAACGGTCTTTGTTAATTGTTCCATAGAAGTTGATTGATTATCTGATGACATTCCTTTTGCAATTTTCTTTTCAAGTTCAGCATTTTTCTTAATTTGTGCCTCTAAATTCTTTGAGGTCTGTATAAACTGTGATGACATCTTTTCGATATACTCCTCTAAGATTCTGACTCGATCGATGGTGGCATCATTAATGTCTGATTTAAATGCTTTAAGGTCTTGATTCTCTTGGGCCCAGCAAAAGTTCACAGCCAAAAGCACTGATAAGGAAAAGATGAACATATTGGTAAAGATTTTCATGACTTTATTATGCCTTAATAAATTTTTCCGATAAAGCCTTTGTGAAAAGGTTTATAGCTCTTTTATTGTCACTTATTCCGATCGTTTTAGTCGTGCTATTTCATGATGTCACTTCCCTACGTTCACCTTCATCACAATCTATCCGACATATTGTGTTTGATCTTGATGGTACTTTGGTCGAATCACTAGGTATGAATTCAATGGGTGATATCGTCTTAGACTCAGGTGAGGCTTATCATGTCTTTGATCACGCGATAGAGCTTGTGGAAAGAGCGTACCGTGATGGACTACAAGTTCATTTTTATTCTGGTGGGCCAAACGAGAGGAATTTAGACCTACTTTCCAAGCTTAAGCTCTCTAATGGAAAGACTTTTTCTGATATAGCCTCAAGTATATTAGGAAGAGAGGATCTGGTTGATTTAGGTGAACAATTTGAAGGTCAGTATTTTACTGATCGTTATAGAAAAGATTTGACTAAGATTGCTCCCCTAGACCAGCTTGTTATTATCGAAGACAATCGATTCTTTCCTTTAGATCAAGCTCAGCGCTCGCGTGTTGTAGAACTTCCCATTCACAAAGAAAGTAGTCTAAAAGTTTGGCGAGCAGAAAATCGTTTGAGCTGGGTTCATGGCGTTTTTAATCAAGTCGTTTCAGGAAAAGACTTAAATGAAATTAATTCTAAGAATATTAATCAGAATATTATTCGTGGCTTAGGCTTTCTAGGTGAAAATGTTGATGAAAATTTATCCCGACACGGTTGCGCCGGGATTTTTTATTCATTAGCTTTTTAATTCGTTGGAGTTGCTTCTTTTACAATTTTTGCCATATCTCTTGGATTTGTATATTCCGTCGATTTGATAAGCTTCTCTTCATCGTTTTCTATATTATCAAGAAACTTTTTCCAGTCACCTGAAGCCATACCTGCATGAGCGAAGTTTGATTCATAAACCAAAGAGCGATCAACTTCAGGTAGAGTTGCTTCTACAAGTGATCGTTTGGCTTGAATTCTAGCTACAGGAGATTGCATTAGAATACGTTTAAGAATTTCTTGTTGTAATTTATATTTTGTTTGAAGTACGTAAGAGTAGTCCGCAAACATTCCACTCACAGCATCGTTTGATGTAAGTGTTTGAGAAGTCATCACCCAACGTCTAGCAACCTGAGCACCAACAATATTAGCAAGAATACCAACACCGCCAGAGCAAGGAACTAAGCCTTTTTGTAAATGATTGAACTCAATTACAGTTTCTTCATGAACAAGACGAATGTCTCCGCCTAGAGCTAATTCAATTCCTTGAGCTTCAGCGCCTTTGCCAAGATCAACGATAAATGTTTGAGGCAGTAAGTGCATTGAGTAGACAATTTTTTGTAATTTTTTAAAATATTTTTGAAGTTTTGGAGCATCCATTCTCGCCGTTTCTTCTCTATCAAATCCTGTAGAGAAATAACCGCCAGCACCACGAAGAGTTACAGCATTGATTTCAAGATGGGATGAGAGCCAAGCCATCATTCCTTCAAGTTCAAAAAGCATTTCCATCGTGATGGCATTTCTTCTTGCTGGTCTTGATAATTCAATCGTGAGACTGCGAGTTGAAGGGTCGAGTGTTACGTGTAATGTCTTGTAGTCGAATACGAGAGTCATGGCATTACCTTCCTTGGTTTGAGCCTAACCTGTGCAATGAAAATTTTATTGAAAAACCGATCCTTGGTTTATTGCAACAAATCTTCCTATTTAGTGTTTCAAATTCTTGGGGCAGATGTCAAAGACCCCTGTAGTAAAAAAAGTCTTAACTTATCTAACTGCACTAAAACAGTTTTAAATAGGTAGAAAGACTGAAAGAAATGATCGGAGATAGGGGCGCTAGGGCCAAAGTAGGACCGGCAAAAAAGTACCGGTCCAAGCGAAATTTATGCTTCTGAGAGGAAACGTTCAGCGCGAATTGCAGCTTCACAGCCCGAACCAGCCGCACTGATGGCCTGACGGTAGTAACTATCTTGAACGTCACCGCAAGCAAAGACACCTTCAACGTTAGTATCTGGATGCTTACCAGCAGTCTTAATAAAGCCATGGTCATCAAGATTAATTTGGCCTTCCAAAAACTTAGTATTTGGTGTGTGACCAATACCCATGAAAAGACCGTCTGTTTTTCTTTCTGTTACTTCACCAGTTTTATTGTTCTTCACTTTGATTGCATTCACACCATTATCGTCGGCGATGATTTCAATAACTTCTGTATCCCAAATGATTTCAATTTTCTCATTGGCAAAGGCGCGGGCTTGCATGGCTTTTGAAGCACGGAACTCATCACGGCGGTGAACCATATAAACTTTTGAAGCAAACTTAGTTAAGAATGTTGCTTCTTCAATCGCCGTATCTCCGCCACCAACGACGTGTACTACTTGGTTTCTAAAAAAGAAGCCGTCACATGTGGCACAACCAGAAACGCCTTTACCAATAAGTGCCATTTCATTTGGAAGACCTAAGTACTTAGCAGAAGCGCCTGTTGAGATAATAGCTGTTTCGGCTAAAAACTCTTTGCCATTTTCACATGTGATATGAAATGGACGCTTAGAAAAATCAACTTTAGTAACTAGAGTTCCAAGGTATTCAGCACCAAAGCGCTGAGCCTGTTTTTTGAAATTAATCATGAGATCTGGGCCCATGATTCCTTCTGGAAATCCTGGAAAGTTCTCTACATCAGTTGTCGTTGTCAGTTGGCCACCAGGCTCATGACCTTCGATCACAAGTGGTTTTAAATCCGCGCGAGCTGCATACAGAGCGGCAGTATGTCCTGCAGGACCAGAGCCAATAATAATGACTTTATGGGTTTCCATCGTGGTTCACCTTATCTTATGAATTTATAAAGAGGCGTATTAGCCTTCTAGAAGTTTCTTCTTGATATGTTCTGGGCGATCGTCTTCTTCAGCATGCATGTCGTAATAAGCTTTAACTGACATGAGATCTTCTTCATTTTTTACTTCACGAGTAAGCTTGTACTTCTCTTCAGTAATTGGACAGCTGTAGATGTAGATTTTCTTATGTTGTTTGCGTTTAGCCACGAAATCCTCGAATTCTTAAAAATTTGTTCCCTATATATATGTAATTCTAGGCGATACAGCAACATTGAGCGATGATTTGTATGATATGGAGCTATGCATCAGTAAATGAACGTAGACCTATCGCGCAAGTATGTTAGAATTTTCATAACCTCTTGTGAATATTGAAAAAGAGGGGACAGACCTTCATGGAAGAATGGAAATGTCGAACTCGATTTTAAAAAGATGCCGCTTTATGTTGGCCTGGCTTTGTCTGGGCTATGCTCCGTTGTCGATGGCGCAGTTCTTTCATCAAGCTGAAGTCGGCGACGTCAGTGATTCAGGCAAAAGCATTATCCTCAATCGAGGTATGGTCGAAGGCATGAGACCAGGCATGCAGGCTCGTTTTTATAATGATGAAAATCAGATGGAATATATCGGAGTAGGTGAAGTCGTTAAGGTTAATGACAGCTATTCTTTTTGGTATTTTAGAAATATTCCTGAGCAACTTAAGCCAAGACCAGCACAAAAAATATTTTTTTCTATGAATGAAGAAGTTTTAAAGGGGCGAAGGCCTTTTAAAGTTGTTCAAACCAAGTCTATTTTAAGCCGATCTAGAGATACAGAAATTTTAAATGACTCAGTTCCTGATGACCTTATTATTGAAAGCGATAAATTTGTTGAAGGTGAAGTTGCTGTAACAACATCTCCTACTGTTGATTATGATTTGAAAACAGTTGAGACGACTCAGTGGAGTGGTGGTGAGATTCCGATTATTTCAGATAATTTCCCAGGAGAACTCGAGTCAGTGCGCCCTCAAACGGAGCCTACTTTAAGTGATTCAACTGAGTTTAGAAAACAAAATGATTTAGACATATCGAACTCTGTTATTGAAGGTACTGTCGAAAAGGCTAGAGTGGCTAAAGCTCGTGGTACAGATGGACAAATTGCTGGAAAAATTAGACGTAATGGAGAACTTACAAGTTCGACTCCAAATGACTTTGACCGCTATCAGGATAAATTAACCAGTCAAAATAATTTAGCTGAAGAAACGCAATCACGTATTCAAAAAAATGGCGAGTTATGGTCTGCAGGTTTAAGTGATAAAGAACTTAGAAGAACGATTGTTGAAAGCGGAGTGATAGAAGAAAGAGAACGTAGAAGAAAAGCAGCTTCAAATCTGGCTTCCCATCATATTAATCTTCGCTATTCTACAGCGGTAAACCCAAGAACATCAGGAATAGATCCTAATAATAGCGGTAATAACTTTGGCCTTGCTATCGGATATGAATATTTACTTGAGCACGCAACTGAAAAACTTTCGAGTTGGTCGATTGAAGGACTAATTGAAAGAGGAATCTCTTATGAGAATATCGGTGGGGGTGGCATTAACGGAAGAATCGCTTGGGGTGCACTTGGGATGCAGATTCATTGGTTCCCACTTTGGAAACCAACAGCTGTCAGAAGACTGATTCCATTTGTTGGAATAGGAATTAAAAGAGGAAATGGCGATCTTCAGTCTGGATTTCTTAAACAAACTTATGACATTCAAATGATGGGAACTGATCTCCATGCCGGTTTACGCTTTAGATTTAGCGCCGGTGATGAAGTTAATAACTCAGCCCCGATGGGCTTAGGGTTTTTTGCCATGATGTCCGGTGAACAAAATAGAATTAATACGACAACGGGATTACAAGATGAAATCGACACTGTTTATGAGATTAGCGAAATTCGCTACTCATTTGGCATAAGCGCTTTCTTTTGAGGTTAGATATGAAGTTATTTTTAGCAATCATTCTCTTTTTATCTAGTTTTTATACCTATGGTTTAGAAATTGATGAAAAATTAACGGTTCGACTTTTAAGACTATCTGTTTCTAGAAAAACAGTGCTTTTAAACAGAGGTTTAGAGGATGGTTTGGTGGTAGGTGATCACGCAAAATTTTATTTAACAACTGGAGTGGTTGCTCGTGGTGTTGTTCAAAAAGTAAGCCCAACTCGTAGTATTTGGTCAGTTTATCGTATTGTTGATAATGATGTTTTAAGAGCAGATCAAATTTTAAATCTAAAAATTTCTCCACCTGTAAAACTGACTGATGACCCTTCTCAAAGCTTTATTGCTCAAGCGACAAAGCTTGATATTGAGACCGGTATTCCTCTTGCCGATGGCGCGAATGATGTTGTTGGTGCCGATTTATCTGCAGAAGAGGCTGGAGAGTTTGCCTCAATGACTCGAGGTGACCCTGCTGGAAAAGTCATGAGTCAATCTTCTGCACCAATGGTAAGCGATATGCCAATGAATACTAGTGGTGAAGTTGTTGTTCGCTCAGGTGTTGGCCTTAGTCCAACTAAAACAATTGAAGTATTTGGTCTTGCACACTTTAATGCTCTTTCAACAACCTCTGATCTTGGAACAGCTGGAACAACTTCAGGTTCTGACTCAAGTGTTGATTTCTCCCTGGGTGCAGAAAAATACTTTAATCGCAGCTCTGGCTTTCTTCGAGACTTATCTCTTTTTGGATTTATTCATAGTGCTAGTAGTTCAAGCTCTTCAGCTCAAGGAACACAAGTTTCTAGTTCTGTCTTTGAATATGGAGCAGGTTTAAACTATCACTTCTTGGCCGCACCACTTTCTTACCATGCCATGATTGGTTACGTCGGAGTTTCACTAGGTATAGGTACATCTGAAGATACTATTACAGATACGACTGAAACAGCAGCAGAACCAGTTTCACTCAGTGGCTCTGCCAACTTTTTTTCTCTAGGGGGCGGTATAAAGTACTACCTACCAAATGGTTTTGGGATGAGAGCTTATCTTGATTACTATCGTCGTGGAGAGTCTTTTGTCATCGAAGATGAAGAAGATGAAATCACTAAAGTTGTGAGTGGTCCAAGAATACAGCTTGGCCTGTCTTATAGATTCTAAATATGAGACTTAGAGCTTTTAAGTCCTAGCATTTTTGATAACTGTGTTTTTGTACGCCATCTTAGCTTTGTGAAATTAGCTTTTAGTCGGGTGATCTTATAATCACTGGCAAAAGAGTTAAGGCAATACCAATCATTGACGCCAGTTCTCGCAATATAGGTATAGCCATTTTGCTTCATGAAATCATGACATTTACTACATTCACCTTTTGAATTATCTTCAAGACAAATAAGATTAGGCTTATATGTTTTAAAATCTAAAGTATTTAAGACTGTTAACTCATGACCTTCAACATCGACTGATAAAAAATCAATGCCATTTTTTAAGTCAGAGTCTTTAATAAGTTGAGTGAGCGTTTTACATTGCACTTTATGTTGATTGACATTGCCACCATGCTTTTTAACATGAGTTAAAAATTCGTCACATGAATCAATTCTTGAAAGTCCATGTAAGTTGCCTTCGCCTTCAACACAATTGAATACGACTTCTTTTTCATCTGAGATGGCGACTTGCTTTATATTCCCATTTGGTCGATTTTTTCTTAAGACATCTTGAAGTTCAGGATTGGGCTCGACTAGAATTCCACTCCAACCAAGATCTTCGAGTAACTTAGTATTGCTTCCAGTTAAGCCATCATTGGCACCAATATCTATAAAAGTACCGACTTTTTTATTCAAAGAAGTATTAACGAAATTTAAGGCGAAAACGTCTTCTTTAAACTGACAGTAACTTTTCATTGCTGGTCTCGAGGTAAAAATTTTAGCTATTTTGGCGCATAAGGCTATTAGCTGTCAATTTTGCCAGCACGACGATGAAGTAAATCTTCTTTTGTTCTAGGCAGCTCTTTGAGCCAAATTTCTTTTTCTAGAGCGTCGGTAAGTTCAACTTTGCTAAAGGCTGGAATAATCGATAGTTGTCTCAGCGGTTGCTTTGTTGCATTGCTAGAGTAATTTTTATTAAGACTGAGGCAAATCTCTCTGGCAACTTCTTGAACCATGACTCTAAATGTTGTGTACTTACCACCAACAATGACTCGCATACGTTCATGTGGAGAAAAAACTTTATGCTCTCTGGCCGTTTTACCTAGATCGTTTGTGTCGCTCTCTTTGACCAAAGGTCTAACTCCTGCAAAAGAGCCTAAGATATCTTTGTCTTCAATAATATTGTCTGGAAAGTAATCTTTTAAAGAATTAATCAGATAATCAATTTCTTCTTTTGATGGCTTAAGATCAAACATATCACCGGAAATGTTTTTTTCTGTGGTTCCAACTAAGACTCGATCAGGCCATGGAATAACGAAAATGACACGATCATCTTTTCCAACCATGACCAACGATTCATTCACAGGTAAGGCCTGTTTTGAAATCCAAAGATGAGACCCTTTAGATGGCAAAATACAGGGCTTCCAATGTAGTCCCTCAATATTTGATAAAACTTGATCGGTGAAAGGTCCGGTGGCAAAGACAATATGCTTGGCTTCAATAGTATGGAGATCACCAGTTAATTCATCTTTGAGCTGAGCAATGAACGGCTTATTGGAACTTGGAATTTTTAAATCATCAAGGCTTACATGATTTAAGGCCTTACATTTGGGATTCTTGAGAGCGTCATAGAGAACCTCTAGAGTTAGCTTTCCATCGTCGACGACAGCATCATAATAAATCCCTGCACCTTTTAAGCCTTTGCTTCTTATGCCTGGAAGATCCTTCATCGTCTCACTACTACCAACAATTTGATGTGATCGATTTTGAAAGCTTGATAAAAAATCATAAAGCAGCATTCCAAGCTTTAGCATCCAAAGTGGGCGTTTTGAGTCACTAAAAGTTGGTAGATAAAATTTTCTTTCTTTAGCTAGGTGAGGAGTGAGTTTAAGCCAAAGGTTTTTTTCGTGTAAGGCTTCCCATACAAGTTTGAAATCAAGATTTTCAAGGTAACGAATACCACCATGAAGCATCTTTGAACTTGATTGTGACGTCTGTGAGGTAAAATCTTTTTTATCAATAAGAACAGCATCGATATCATGAAGGGCGAGATCTCTTAGAAGGCCACAGCCAACAATTCCTCCGCCGATGATAAGAACATCAGTTTTCTTTGCAACAGATCTTTGTTCATAGATAGAAGTCATAGATGTATCTTAGTTCCCAACGACCCAAACTGCACTACCTAAACAGGTAACTTTATATTGGACATCTGTGGAGCCTGATTGATTTGAAAAAACTGGTGTTAATTGATAATTAATCCCAACAATAGCATTTGCACCAATTTTGAGTGCTTTTGTTCGAAGCGCATCGGCCATTTCTTTATAGAGAGTTTCAAGTCCTTGTCCAAATGGCATAAGAACTTCTGAATCATGGGTGCCATGCTTTTCTAAAACTTCAGTAAGATCTTTTTGAATAGCATCAACAATGTCATCACCAGTTGAAGTGTTAATCGTTGAAAATTCTTCGATCTCACTAGCAGATAAAATATTATGATGACTGATAACACTTAAATATTCTTGAATGGTATAGCCCTCAAGAGTAGGAGTTGTGCTAAGAATAATATTTTGAATTTTAACAGGGGAGCGATCGAGGTTGATGCTTTCGTGAATATTCTGTCTAATATTTTGCTTTGAGACTAAACCTCTAGCATCAGCATCATAAGATTGGCTTGGATGAATCTCATCAGATAGACCAACAATGACATCAAGATCAAAACGTCTAAATTTATGCGCTAAATAAATAGCGGAATACTCGCTAATTTGAGAAATGAGCAAAGAGCCATTGGCCAAGCCTTGCTCAATTGATTGCTGATTATCGTCAGAGACTAAGCCGTGTTCTTTTAGAATGATTTGGATATCTTCAGCATCCTCTTGGTAGCGAATTCCTCTAAGGACTAAGCTAAATGGGGGATTACCACCTTGGGCAACGGCACCGTAGCTAATACGCTCGGCAAATTGGCGTAGATCTTCAAAGTTTTGTTGTGGCACATGAGGTTTTTCATCGACTTTTTCTTCTTCAAAACTAGAAACTTGCGCTGGCTCAAAATTATCATCCGCCTCAGCACTATCTTCTTCGTCCGTTTGAGTATCTTCAAATGCAGATAACTCCTCAGGCTCTTCTTCAGATGCTTCCTGTTTAAATTCATCTTCGGCTTCGTCAGATTCAAAACCAGCTTCAGGCTCACTTTCAAATCCATCAGTTTCGAAACTATCAGCTTCAGTAGATTCTTGATCGAATTGGTTGGAAAACTCATCGTCTTCGCTAGTTTCACCAAAAGCATTCTCTTCCTGATCGGTCTCGCTAGACTCAAATTCAGAACCAAATTCCTGGGAGCTACCAAATTCATCGCCAGAAAAAGAATCTGATTCCTCTTCGGGCTCGCTTGTTTCAAAAACAGGCTCGGGCTCCGCTTCTAGTGCTGGAGGTTCTTCATTTATTTCAGGTAGGGCATCGTCAGATTCAAGATCATCTAAAGTAGGTAAGGCGGCACTTGGTTCGGGACTAGCGTCAATGTCTTCAAAAAGTGAGTCATCACTTTCATCATGAAGAAACTCAGCTAAGTCTTCAATCCTTGTTAGATCATGTTTATCATCATCATCATCACTCAAAACGGCCCTTCCTTGGGAATTCTAAGTTTATTTTAACCGATGATAAGGTTTGGCGCTAGTCGAGATATCGCCTTATTAGGCGATACCATGACAATGTTTATATTTTTTGCCAGAACCACATGGGCAAGCATCATTACGACCGACTTTGGTACGATTTCTTTGAAGATTTGCTGAAACTCCGCCACCGGTTGATGTCGCTTGCATCGCTTCTTCTCTGGCAGCAGCTTCTTTATGTGCCTTAAGTTGAGCTTCTAGCATTTCTTGTTGGCGGCGTTTAAGCTCTTCAATTTCTTCGGCAGTATACAGTCTTACAGTGAAGACATTTCTAACGATAGCTTTTTTCACTTCATGGCGCATTGTCTCGAACAGTCCAAAAGCTTCGCGCTTATATTCAGTCAGAGGGTCACGTTGAGCATATGCCTTAAGGTTGATCCCTTCTTTCATATGATCCATAGAAAGAAGATGATCTTTCCAAAACTGATCAAAAGTAGAAAGAAGAATTTCTCGACAAGCTAGTCTGACTTGATTTTCTTCGTACTGACTAAATTTTTTCGCTAAAAGCTCTTTCGCTGTTTCTGCAAAATAGCGCTCAATTTCACCATCAAAACTTTGAAGACATTGAGTTGCACTGACTTCGTGAGACGCAAAAGAGGCGGCAAAACCAACTTTCATATCATTCCAAGGCCAAGCTTCAATAGCGACCTTACGATCTGGGCGATAATTATCAACCAACATATCTGTTACATCTTCAATCATCTCATTAATGAAATCGACATTGGCATCATCAGATAAAATATCTCTTCTAATTCTGTAAATAACACGTCTTTGCTCGTTCATGACATTATCAAAATCAAGAAGATGTTTTCTTATTTCAAAGTTATGAGCTTCAACTTTCTTTTGAGCTTTAGCGATCGCATTGGTGATCATCTTGTGCTCAATTGGTTCGTCGTCGTTCATTCCAAGAGTCCCCATGATTTTCTTGATACGATCACTACCAAAGATTCTCATGAGATCATCTTCTAACGATAAGAAGAATTTAGATCCACCTGGATCACCTTGACGACCAGAACGTCCACGAAGCTGATTATCAATACGGCGTGACTCATGTCTTTCTGTGCCGATAATAAATAAACCGCCAGCTGCAATAGTCTCTGGAGTTAGCTTAATATCGGTACCACGACCGGCCATATTGGTGGCGATAGTGACGGCACCGGGTTGACCAGCGGCCGCAATAATATGAGCTTCACGTTCGTGTTGTTTAGCGTTTAGGACTTCGTGCTTAACACCCTGTTTTGTAAGCTCTTTTGAAATAACTTCAGAGCTTTCAATTGAAATGGTACCAACGAGGACGGGCTGGTTTTTCTTATTAAGTTCAGCAATTAAATCTGATACTGCTTTGTGTTTGCCTGCGCGAGTTGAGTAAATAACATCAGCTTCATCAGTTCTGGCAATCGGAAGATTGGTTGGAACAACAACAACATCAAGTTTATAAATTTTGTCGAATTCTTCAGCTTCAGTATCGGCAGTACCAGTCATCCCTGCAAGCTTGTCGTACAACTTAAAAAAGTTCTGGAAAGTAATCGACGCAAGAGTTTGGTTTTCACTCTTAATCTTAACGCCTTCTTTTGCTTCAACGGCTTGGTGAAGTCCATCACTCCAGCGAGATCCTTCTTTAAGTCGCCCTGTAAATTCATCAACGATAATAACAGCACCGTCTTTGATCACATAGTTTACATCGATATGGAAAAGATTATGAGCACGAAGAGCTTGATTTAAGTGGTGAAGTAGTTCGTTATGTTCAAGTTCAAAAAGGTTTTCAATTTTGAGAATCTTTTGAACTTCGTTAACACCCTCGTCTGTTAGCATGGCGGAGTGAGACTTTTCTTCAACTGTAAAATGGGTATCTTTTTTAAGTTTTGGAATAACAGCGTTAGCAACACCGTAGAGCTTTGAGTCACCTTCACTTGGCCCAGAAATTAAGAGGGGAGTTCTAGCTTCATCAATAAGAATCGAGTCAACTTCATCCACGATACAAAAGTTATGGCCACGTTGAACGTAATCATCGAGATCAAATTTCATATTGTCGCGAAGATAATCAAAGGCGAATTCGTTATTGGTTCCGTAAGTGATATCTGCTTTATAAGCAGCTTGTCTCTCAGTGTCTTCCATATTGGATACAATGCAACCAACACTTAAGCCAAGCCACTCAAATAATTCTCCCATTTCTTTAGCATCACGAGCAGCTAGGTATTCGTTTACTGTTACAACGTGGGCACCTTTACCGGATAATCCAATTAAGTAGAGAGGAAGAGTGGCGGTCAATGTTTTACCTTCACCCGTTTTCATCTCTGCAATTTTACCTTGGTACAGGACTATGCCACCCATCAACTGAACATCAAATGGTCTCATTTTCAAGACACGTTTTGAAGCTTCTCTAACTGTTGCGAAGGCTTCAGGCAAAAGATCATCGAGGGATTCACCAGCAGCAACACGTTGTCTTAATTTTGATGTTTGCGCTTTTAGCGTTTCATCATCCATGGCACTCATGGTGATTTCGAGATCGTTAATCGTTTTTACGATAGGCCTCATCGCTTTAATATCACGATCGTGTTTAGAGCCAAAAATAGCGCGAATAGGATTTAACATGGTACGAGTCTCCTCAGACTAATCAAGTATAAAATAAAGCGGATCGACTGGTGTACCATTAACTCTGACTTCATAGTGAACGTGAGGGCCTGTGGAATAACCAGTACTACCGATAGCAGCAATCTCTGTGCCGCGTTTAACAATTTGACCTTTTTTTGCTGTCAGCGTTTTCGCGTGAGCAAAGATAGTTTCTACTCCATAGCCATGATCAAGTTGGACAAACATACCAAAACCAGGCTTTGTTCCTGAGTAAACGACCACTCCATCAGCAGGGGCGAGAATTGGTGTTCCAGGTTTTGCTCCAATATCAATCCCTTCATGCATTTTTAAGCGATTTGAAGTCGGACTAATTCTTGGGCCGTAATAACTAGTGACCCACCCTTTTGTAGGAAGGAGAGTCGGAGTACTTTTAAGATAACTATCTTTATCTAGAAGAAACTGATCTAGCTCATGAACAGACGTTTCTAGGTTTTTCACATAACGACGAAGAATATTAAATTTATAATCGAAAGTGGCATACTGAGAAGCCAAGATAAAACTTTGCTTGGTCAGGTCTGTCAGGTCTTTTGTGAATGTATAACCTGTTTGAAGTCCAAAATTTGTAGCAATTTTTTGTTCGTATAAGTTTTTAAGATTTAAATAGTTTGCTGAGTCTTGAAAATCTTTGAACTCCCTAAGTGGAGTCACAAAAGTCGTATCTTTTTCCATTTCAACTTTATTAGCGTCAGTTGGTTTCTCATTATCTTCGATGAGATCTTGAAACGGTTTAGTCATGTCGACTTGTTCAATACCTGTAATCGTACGTAATTTTTTCTCAAAAGTTTGAATTCGTTCAATGTCTTCAGTTAAAGCATTGATCTTCATATTGAAAAGTTGAATTTGTTCTTTGAGCTGACGGTTTTCAATGGTGAGATATTTATTCTCATAAACTTGTTTGAGAATTTTCCAATAATCGTAACTTAAGATACCAAGAAGAACGATGGCAACAACACCAGTAAACATGAGAGCGTGAAATAACACACGTGGAATACGAAATGACCTTACGCCTTTGTCACGTTCAGGCACGATCATGATTGTAAAATAACGGTCCAAAGGATCGCCTCCTATAGACTTTCATCCTTCAAAACATTTTAGGCTTTAGGGACAAAAGGGCATACTTACGCAGCCGAGCAAACTGATGGTCTATTGTAGGACTAGGATGATAGCTTCGCAATGAATTCGTTAAGATAATAAGAAGGGTTATGTTTTAAACGGCGACGATAATAATAACGGAAATATTATCATTTCCACCATTCGCATTGGCCTGAGCAATTAATTGTTCTACAGCGCGGCCCACAATTTCTGTGGTTGCCATTTCAGGGTGTGGAATATTGCTATTGATGATATGCAAAATATCCTCATCAGAAACTTTACCGTGAAGACCGTCTGAACAACTCAAGAATATGTCTTGTCGACAAACTTTATAAGTGAAGACATCAACTTCTACGTCACTATCAAAGCCTACAGTGCGAACTAAAACGTTTTTTTGCGGGTCAGCAGCAGCTTGATCACGATCGTAGATTCCAAGATTAAGCTTTTCTTGAACCAGAGAGTGATCTTTTGAAAGCTGAAATAGCTTTTTATTATTTACTAAATAACTACGCGAGTCACCCACATTGGCTAAGTAAGCATGGGGTCCACGAAACAGTATGGCATTTACAGTTGTACCCATTCCGACGAGTTTTTCGTCCTCTTGGCCATGAACTTTGATCGTATTGTTGGCAAAGATTATAGAAGACTTAAAAGTTTCAACGGGCTCTTCGTCCCAATGTTGATACATATAGGCAGGAATATTATCGACGGCCATTTTTGAAGCAATGTCGCCTCCATTATGACCCCCCATTCCATCGGCAACGACAAATAAGTTACGCTCAAGACCAAGATAGATAGAATCTTGGTTTGTTTTACGTTTCATTCCAATATCTGTTTTGCCGGCCGCAATAAGGCCCATATTGTTCGTCCCTGTCTAATCTTCACTTCTCAGCAATTATTGTCCACGTCGATACCGGTTTCTGTCAACTTAAAGAGGGTGAAACATATTGAGATTTAAGGGAAAAAAATATTACCCGGCAAAAATGCTCAAGTGTGATTGCCTGGCATTGACCCGATGCTTAGGGGTATAATCAATTTAAGGTGAGCCCGCCCTAAATCTCGAGGAGTAGTACGTCATGGCACAAATTGATATCAATAGTTTCATTAAAGAAAATTTTAGAGTTCAGGATTTTAAACATCTTAATTGGCAAGGTAACTTCCAAGACTATATTGACATGGTCTCAAGTAATCCAAAAATTGCAAGAAATGCGTTTCAACGTATTTTTGACATGATTAGCTCTTTTGGAACTTCCAATTACACTGAATATAAAAAAGAAATCACTCGCTACCATTTTTTTGATGACCCGTTTGATAATGGTAAAGATGCCGTGTTTGGTATTGACGTTCACCTTATGAAACTAGTGAACTTCTTTAAATCAGCAGCTATGGGCTATGGCACTGAAAAACGCGTACTTCTACTTCACGGACCAGTTGGTTCAGCAAAATCCTCGATCTCTCGATTGCTTAAAAAAGGTTTAGAACACTACTCAAAAACTGATGAAGGTGCACTTTATACTTTCGGTTGGTATGACGAAACTGAAAGTGATATTTTAGGTGGGCAAAAACATTTTCCATCACCAATGCATGATGAACCACTAAAGCTTATTCCTCTTGAAGTACGTAATCAGTTTCTTGATGAGCTTAATAAGTCTAGAAA
>CAYGRY010000026.1:0-33838 GCA_964352405.1 uncultured Halobacteriovorax sp. | reverse complement strand
CTTTGGCACGGGCCATCCACTTTAGACCTTCTTCGCCAACACCTTCAAAGGTATTTGGACGAGTTCTAGGCTTCCAGATACCAGCTCTAAAGATACGAACATCGTCGTTCTTTTTAAGCTCGTGTGCCGTCTTGATGACCTGCTCCTCTGTCTCAGCAGAGCATGGACCAGCAATAACCAATGGCTTTTTGAGATTTGGGATCCATTTAGATAGAGGCACGATATCAAGTTTCATAGCTTTCTCGAAGTTCAGGGTTTTGTCCTAATAGAGCAAGATATATGCCTATCTTAGCACTGTTAAGCTCCTGTTTTTTCGTGTATAACACTTGTAAATGCTGACTTAGGCTCTACATATGTCTAAAAAGCTGACGGTGACTTCGCAAATCAATGAAAAAAGGATAACTAAGATTATGCCTAAAAGATTTACCTCTACAAAACGCTTTATTGGTTTTCCCTGTACCCACCGTCAGTGGAAAGCTGATAGTCATTGCAAGTTCGTTCACGGCTACAGTCGTGAGTTCTATTTTGAATTTGAATGTAGTGAGATGACGAAAGAGGGCTGGGTCGTCGATTTTGGCGGACTAAAAGATCTTAAAGCTTGGCTCGATACCATGTTTGATCACACTTTTTTAGCCTCTTCAGATGATCCACATTTAGAACTTTTCAAGGACATGGATCAAAAAGGCATCATTCAATTGCGAGTTCTTCCTAATGTTGGAATGGAAGGAACGGCAGAGTGGGTCTTTCATGAGTCGGATAAACTCATTAGAAGTAAAACAGGTGATCGTGCATGGGTGTCAAAAGTTGAAGTTCGTGAAAACGAGAAGAATTCAGCTATTTACGT
Source organism: uncultured Halobacteriovorax sp. (assembly GCA_964352405.1). GTDB lineage: Bacteria > Bdellovibrionota > Bacteriovoracia > Bacteriovoracales > Bacteriovoracaceae > UBA4207. The sequence goes on along the minus strand of CAYGRY010000026.1, from coordinate 32,994 downwards.
CTCTGAAGGCCGTCCTTAATCTTATTGGCTATTACTACTAAAGTTAAGTTTAGGAAGAAATAGATAGCTCGTCATTGCGCTTAAAAACTTTAAAGCATTCTTTGGCGAGCTCTTTTAGATTAATTTTATGTTCTTCTTCTTTCAGATGATGACCTATTTCAAAAAGATAAGACCATTGTTGGTATAAGACTTTGTAGGCATCGATAAGATTTGTTCGAGTATCCCAGATATGAGTTGCCTCAGCACCTGCGCAATTGATTTCGACTATCTCAAAATGCTTACCCTGCTTTAAACTATCTCTATCCTGATAGCGAATATCAAATCTGGCAAAGTACAAATAGGGCACTTTTTTAGAAATTTGTTCAAATCTTTCAAGCAATTGCTTAGAATAAAGATATTCGCCATTAAGGAAAATTGCTCCTTGAGAATGATTACCGCATTCTCCAAGTTGAACGATACTATCTTTGGCGGGAACGTCTGCAAGTTTAGGTTTTAATCTTTTAAAGTAAGTGTTCGCAATGAGTCTAGCTCTTTTATCATTAAGGATAAGAGTTCCTAGTTTATCTTTTCCATTGCCTAAGACGGTTGGAAATTCTTTGTCTGTAATAGAAAAAATAAAACCATTATCCTGATTCGGTAAACGAATATAGAATATGCCAGCTTCTTTTTGATAGGGGCTCAAAGATTGTAGGACGAGGTCAAAATCTGATTGTCTTAAATAATGAGTTAACTCGTCTTTGCTACGTATAATTCTTACGCCATATCCTCTTTGACCGATATCTGGCTTCAGGATAAAGGGATAGTTAATCTGATGAGAGTTCATCTGGCTCAGCACATAGTCTTGATCAAGGTTTTGCTTCTTAATATAGACCGTTTTTAGAGTTGATGGGTCATTACGATCTAGATATTTAAGAACATCCCACTTTGATTCACCAATGAGCCCTCCATTAATTAATAAGGGATTGGCGTATAGGGGAGTGAGTAAACTCTTATACTTAAAAGATAAATAAAGATACCACGGAACAATGGGAAGATAGAAAAACCACGCTGGCCAGAATTCAAAATACTTATATTTTAAAAAACTCTTGAGATAAGCTTTTCTATCCCATTGATCAAAAAACTTGGGGACGACGTTTCTAATAAAATAGATAAGAAGTAAAACACTTAAGGCTCCTAAAATAAAATGAGATTTAAATGTATCAAGTAGTGTTTGTCCTCCATAAAGAACCAAGCCGACCCAAAGAGCCACACTGATTATTGTATAAATGACAAATTTGAGAGCACTGTAATTCATCAGTCCTGCAGCTATATAGGTAATTGTACGACTGCCAGGAATAAGGCGTGATATAAAAATGGCATAGTCTAGCACTTCGATATTTCTAGATTGCTTCGCTTTAGTTGAAAGTTTTTTTAAATATGAAATGTTATCGCCAAAGAAGGGAATCAACCTGCCTAAGAAATAAAGGCCAATATCACCTAAAGAAATACCTAAAAAGATGGCCAGGAAGCCTAGCTCAAAACTAATTTTATCTTCACTGATAAGGGCTAAAGTTGAGAGAAGAGCAACGTCCTCTAGAATAAAGCTACCAACAATAATTGAATAAAAAAATGCCATTAAATTTCTCCACCTCTTACTAGGTGATCGAATGATGGGAAATATTACGAACAAGTCTATGTCATTGATATCACGATGTGTAATAATTTAATGATCAAACGCACATACTTATAAATCACCTTTTTAAAGCAGGATAGGGTCGCATGAGAATATTTATTTTTTTAACATTATTAACAGTTTCCACGGTGTTACGAGCAGACCACACCAGCAATGTAGACTCTGATGGAGTGATGCTTTCTGGATTCGACGCTGTGTCTTATTTTGACTCTGATGCACCAGTTAAAGGGTCTCAGCAATATAAAGTTAAGATTAAAGATGAGGTCTATCTTTTTGCCTCAGCAGCTAATCAAGAGAAATTTAAAGCTAATCCAGAGAAATACATGCCTTTATATGGTGGGTGGTGTGCTTACGCAGTCGCTGACTCCAAATCGAAGGTGGAGGTTGATCCAAAAAGCTTTGTCATTCAAGATGGAAAGTTGCTTCTCTTCTACAATGGCTTTTGGGGGGATACTAAGGCAAAATGGAACAAGGAACCTGACAATTTTTATAAAAAAGCTAATTTAAACTGGCCTGAAGTTCACTAAAAGGTATGACTTTATGAATATTTTTTTTCAACTCCTTAAATATTTATGTGCAGTCTTATTATTACAGACTCTCTTTTTTAAATTTTCAGCGGCCCCTGAGAGTGTTTATATTTTTGAGACCTTAAAAGTAGAGCCGTGGGGGAGAATTTTTGCAGGTATAAGCGAATTGATTGCTGTTATTTTACTGTTAATTCCTAAAACCAAATTTTTTGGTGCTTCTATGACTGTTGGTATTATGGGAGGAGCTATTTTATCACATTTAGTTTTTCTTGGCATTGAAGTTCAAGGTGACTCGGGTCTGCTTTTCGGTATGGCCGTATTCATCATGTTGAGCGCTTTAATTTTAAGTGCTAAGTTTTTTCCTGAATTTAAAAAAGATTTTTTACAGCGAGCTAAGTTAAATTGAATTATAATAGAAATATTGTATTTATGAATGATGAGTTTGAGGTTGTCCTCATTGACTGGATTCAGGATGCTGGTTCTTGCATTCATCATCACCACGAGAGTGCTTGCTCGGTTGGAGTGATCAGGGGCAAATTAGAGGATCGTGTCTACTCTTTGCAAGACAATTTTATCAGCTCCTTTTATGAGAAGAATCAAATCCTTTCAACCCAGGTAGGAGCCAGGCATAGTCTGCATTCTAGAAGCGTGAATGCCCGAACTCTTCATGTCTATTCACCACCGCTATTAGCTGATCGAAATGTAAAAATTGAGCGAAGTCTTGAATCACTACAAAAAGATCTGACTGATCAAGAAAATAGAATTTTAGAAGAAATATTCTCATCTATTGGAAACTCTAGTTTTGTTTAATTTATCTAAGCAGCTCGCCGACTTTAAAGTACTTTTTTCTACCTTTCAAAATCCGGCTCAATCAATCAAACCACAAATAAAGCAAGTGAATGATAATTACATTGTTCAAAAAGTATCAAAAGATGGTTTTGAGCTAGGCTATATTCACGTTGGTGACAAAACTAAGCCCTGTCTTGTCTTTATTCACGGTTCTCCTGGAAGTTTATTTGGATGGTCTCATTATCTTTGCGATGAGCAGCTCTTAACCCATTTTCAAATGATCTCGTTTGATCGCCCTGGTTATGTTTACTCAGACTATGGTCAAGCACGAACTTCCTTAGCTGAGCAGGCAAGAGCTGTTCAACTTATTTTACAAGATATTCAAATTGAGCAACCTGTATTTATCGTAGGGCATTCCTACGGTGGACCTGTTGCTGTGAAGTTTGCACAGCTCTATCCCAATTGTGTTAAATGTCTATTTCTCGTGGCCAGCTCAATTGATCCTGATTTAGAAGAAGTGAAATCTATTCAAAGAATAGGTCGATGGAAATTAATAAAGTCTTTGATACCTAGAGAATTGATTGTTTGTAACGAAGAGATTTTATTACTTAAAGACGAACTTATTAAAATAGATTTTAATCTAATTACTTGTGATGTCACTATCATCCATGGAAAAGATGATGTTCATGTACCTGTGGATAACGTGGATTATATGCTTGAGAAGTTCATTAAAGCCTCTCTCGTAAAATCAAACGTACACGAAGATGTTAATCACTTTATACCTTGGCAATATTCAGAGCTGATCAAAAAACCACTGCTAGAGCTAATTAATCTGTAATCCAGCTCCCAACCGCTTGGATAGGTTTTCCCTGTCTGTCTTCGATCCATGCAATGATTGCTGTTTTTTCGCCTTTTTTGAGTTTAAGTGATTCTTTTGTCCATTGCTTGATAACAAAATCATGCTTTAGCTGAACTCCGGCATTTTCTCCGCGCTTAGGTACTGTTTGTTCACCAAAACTCAACTGAGCCACAAACACCGTAACACCTTCTTGTGACGAGATTGCCTTGTATTCACCATCATCTTTCTTAATGATTTTAAGATCAGCGCCTGTTTCAATTTTTGTCGCTAAGCTTTTAGAGTTCCAACCCCTTGTTTCCGCCCCTGCGACAAAGAGTTCCGGAGTGTAGACGTTTCGTGCTTGCAGACGACTGGCATGGCTTCTTTGACGAGTGTTAGAGCGTTCATTAGCAAATCTATCTTTATGGCCAATATAATCCCAGTAAGACACATGAAAGGCGATAGGTACAAATTCTTTAAATAGTGACGGATGTTCAACCAAGCTAGATAGCCAACGATCGGCTGGAGGGCAACTTGAACAGCCTTCAGAGGTATAGACCTCAACAAGGGGAATCCGCTTATTTGTCTCTACGATAACAGTGTCGGCAAATGCCATTGTGGAAAGAATCAGAGAAAAGAAAACAATAAGTGAATGTTTCATAAGCACCTCTAAATATAGGTGACGGCAATTCTCAATATCTTACACTGTCAAAAGTTTTGACAGCTTATAAATATTTCTTACTTTGTCTTTTCAAACGTTTAGATAGTCTAAACTCATTGAATGAAATTTTTATTTATCTTTTTAAGCTTTTTGAGCCTGCCTTCCTTTTCAGCTTCATTGCCTGACATTTTCATTTCTGCTGATAAGTCTCAAGTGTTAAATCAAGCAGATTGGCAACAACGTCGCGAAGAAATGAAGTTTCAATTAATGAATGAGGTTTATGGTCATTGGCCCAAGTCTCTTCAAAGTGTTTTTAGAAAAGAACAAGATAAAACGATGATTGTTGATGGCGTTGAAACTCGTTACCGTCAAATTAAAATATTATTTCCGGTTCTAGGCCCTGAATCCTATATTCGCTTAGGGTTATGGTTACCTGCAGGTGAGCAAAAACATGGAATTTTTTTAACATTAAATCACTGCGGGAATCACACCATCGTTGATGATGATTCTTTGCCGATAAGACAACAACCTCACCACGTCGTCTATTGCAAAGATAAGTCACGAGGCGAACTTAAAAAGAAATACAATATAAAAAAAGTAATAGAGGCTGGATACGGTTTAGCAACCTTTGATGTGTCAGATGTCGATTCTGATGATGCGCGATTTACTAATGATGGAATAAAAGGATTGATCAGGACTCATGATGATCCAGCTAGAAGCTGGGGGACTTTGTCCGCTTGGGCTTGGGGACTTTCAAGAGCCGTCGATTACTTAGTGACTGATGAAGGGGTTAACACCAAGCAAATCATTACGACAGGACATTCTAGACGAGGAAAGGCTGCTCTTATTGCAACAGCGATGGATGAGCGCATTGCTATGACGATTCCACACCAAAGCGGTCTGGGAGGAACTTCTTCTTTTAGAAATGCACGTTTTAGAGAGCGCCCAAAATTTATTTCTCACGGAAGCTTTCTCTATAAATTTTTAAATGAACCCAATGGACTCACACATTTTTTTGCACCAATTTTTAAAGATTGGTCAAAAAACTCACGAAATTTAAAGAAGCTTCCAGTGGATACACATTATTTGATAGCCTTAGTCGCACCTAGACCTCTAATTGATACTCAAGGTGAAGATGACTTTTGGTCTGGCCCTGATTCAGCCAAGAAAACTTTAGAAGCCGCCGTCCCGGCTTGGAACCTTCTAGGTTATAGAGTAGATCTCAATGATCCACAATCTAGGCTTCAGCAGATAAGAATTGCTGGCGCTCACGTGCAAGATGAATCTTCTTGGGATTTATTTGTCAATATTGTGAAAAATTTTAATTGAGAAAATTCTTAATCGTTTGCGCCGTCCATTCAGTGCTATCAATCGCCAGATCATGACCAGCTTCAGGATGCATTTCTAGTTTTCCACCCCAAGCCTGATGAATTTTTTCAGAGCAAGAATAATGACATAGACGATCTTTTTTTCCGGCCATAATGAGAAGCTTTGGTTTTGGTTTTTCTTCTGAAGCATTGTAGGTGAGAGCAGCTGTAATTTGATTAATGAAGCTTTTATGTGAAACTGGACGTTCACGCTGATATTCAATCCATTTTTTTAAGATAGGTGGATGTTTATCTTTTCTATTGGATACCATTTCTAAGATGCCACGCTCAACTTCATCTCTGTTACGTGTGACAAAAAGTTTTAGAAAGGTTTTCATGCTTTGTGGTTGAAGTCTTTTGTGAATTGGACAAATACCTTTAAAGCTTGTGTTCATTAAAACGCAATTTTTAAAATCATCAGGGTATAGCTCCATCCATTGACGGGCCATCATGCCACCTAATGAAATAGCGACTAATGTATTTTCTTGTTTGCCATCAAAACAATGAGCATATTCTCTTCTCATATCTTCAACGTAAGCTTTGAAATTTCTAGGCGAGATGATTTTATTTTTTTCGCCAACACCTGGATAGTCGAGGCCTATGATATTGGCCTCAGGGAAAGTTGAGCGCATTACTCCATAAAAATCACCCCAATGTCTTTTTTCTCTAACAAGTCCTTTAAGCAAAAAGATATTCAAAATTCGATTCCTAGTTGAGTTTGCGTCCATCACATCATAATCTAGCACTTCTCACTCACCAAGTGATTCAAATGTTCCTAGGAGTTGACTCATGTCGTCAGTATTTACAAAGATTATTAATGAAGAGCTACCTTGCTTTAAACTTTATGAAGATGATCTCGTCATGAGTTTTTTAGCAGTTCCACCAAATCAACTTGGTCACGCTCTGGTTATTCCTAAGGAAGAGATTGATCATATTATTGATGTACCAACTGACACTTATGCTCGAGTGATGCAAATTGGTCAGTTAGTTGGAAAGGCTATTCATAAAGTTACTGGATCAAAACGTGTTTGTTTTATGGTTCAAGGATTTGAAGTTCCACATTTTCATCTTCATGTGGTGCCGTGTAATCAACCGAGTGATTTAGATTTTAGAAATGCCAAAGCAAGATCAGATGCTGATATGAAAGAGATGCAAGAAAAAATCGTCAAAGAGTTAAGTCAGTTAATCTGAGACGAATTTATCTGTTTCTTCAATAAGTTTTGAGCGAATTCCTGTTTCTGCTAGAGCATGTCCACTATCAGCAATGATGTGAAGTTCAGCTTCAGGCCATGCTTTCTTTAATTCCCAAGCATTCTCGACAGGACAAACAACGTCATATCTTCCGTGCACGATGACGGCAGGAATGTGGCGAATTTTTTCAACATCACGGAGTAATTGGTCTTCAGGTTCAAACCAACCTTTATTGACGAAGTAATGGCATTCGATACGCGCGAACGCATCTGCAAATTTAATATCTTCTTCGAAGCCTTGAATATGAGCTTGATCAGGAATCAGTTTACTCGTTCTTGCTTCCCAAACCGCCCAAGCCGTTGCCGCTTCTCTTCTAACACTGGCATCTTTTGATGTCAGTCTTTTATAAAAAGCACTCATGAAGTCATGACGTTCAGACTCTGGGATAGGCTTGATATAATCTTCCCAAAAGTCAGGATAAATTTTTGAACAACCTTCTTGGTAAAACCAATCAAGTTCTTTTTTACGAAGCATAAAAATGCCACGAAGAAATAATTTTAAACAACTCTCGGGATGAGTTTGCGCATAGGCGAGGGCTAGAGTTGAACCCCATGAACCACCAAAGACGCCCCATTTAGAAATATTTAAATGCTCTCTAATTTTTTCTATATCAGAAACAAGTGTCCAAGTTGTGTTGTCTTCAAGTTCTGAGTGAGGTTGAGATCTACCACAGCCTCGTTGATCGAATAAGACGATACGATATTTTTGTGGATTAAAATAACGACGATAATTCTTACCGCATCCACCACCTGGTCCACCATGAAGGAAAACAACTGGCGTGCCTTCAGGATTGCCACATTCTTCAACATAAAGTGTATGAAGCTCTGAGACTTTAAGGGAAAACGTGTGGTACGGTTCTAGTTCTGGGTATAATTCTCTCATGGATACGATCATGCCATTTGGAGATGCGTTTGGCACGTGAACAGTTAAATGGTTTTTTAATAAATGGTTATTATATTGAGGAGCGTGGGCGTCCAAGCCTTGTTCTTTGGCTGCGCACAAAAGAAGCTGCTGCTAAAATCGTTATTTCTGATCCCCAACTTGTCTTTTTTATATCGCGCGACGTTTCAAGTGAAAAACTGTCAGGCATTGCTAAGTTTGAGCGAAAGCTTTTACCTCTTAAAGATATGGGCTTTCGCGATATCGATGGTCTTTACTTTCAAAATCAAAAAGATCTTCTAGAGGCTAAAGATATATTACAAAATGCTGGTGTTCGAACTTATGAAGCCGACATAAGACCTTTGGAGCGATATTTAATGGAGCGTTTCATTCACGCTCATGTTGAAGTTTCTGGCAGCATTCAAAATCATGCAAAGAGTTTAGTTGTTCATGAAGCTCAGCTTCGAAGTGCAAAACCCTTCGACGTCACTTTTTCTCTTTTGTCTCTAGATATTGAAACAAGTATGAAAGGTGATCTTTTATCAGTAGGCCTTCACCAAATTAATCATGATGGATCTGGAGATGAGAAGTCTTTGGTACTGATGAATGGATCTGAAAACGGTGAGAAAGATCCAAGTCTTCCGGTTGAATGGCTAGGTAGTGAACTTGAAGTATTAAAGCGAATGCTTGAGACGATCAAAGAATGGGATCCCGACGTCATTACGGGCTGGCACGTCATTGGTTTTGATTTTAAATTTTTAGAGAAGAAAGCCAACCAATACGGTATTCACCTTACTATGGGTCGAGAAAACGATCGCCTAAATATTTTTGAGCGAAACGGAGCTAGCTTTGCTTCCATGAAAGGAAGAATCGTTCTCGATGGTCCTTGGGCCTTTAAGGCGAACTTCTTTTCATTTACTAATTTTAAACTCGATACCGTGGCCCATGAAGTCTTAGGTGTAGGTAAAGATATTGAAGCCACTGGAATGGAGAAGGTCGCTGAAATCGAAAGGCGCTACAAAGAAGATCGTACAGCTCTTGCTCGATATAATTTAATGGATGCAGTGCTGGTTAATCAGATCCTTTTAAAAACGGGCTTGTTTAATATAATGCTTGAGCGCTCAAAAATTTCTGGACTCATGATTGAAAAAACTGGATTTTCTACAGCGGCTTTTGATCACTTTCTTTTGCCTAGGCTTCACCGAAAAGGGCACGTTGCTCCAAATGTTTTAGATATCGATATGGAAGGCGGCGCAAGTGGTGGCCACGTTTTTGATCCTGTTCCAGGCTTACATGATCATGTGATCGTTTTGGATTTTAAAAGTCTATATCCGTCGATTATGCGTACTTTTAAAATTGATCCTTATTCTAGAATGGTGGCCGAGTATGAATCGAGTGAAGGTAAAAATATCGATGATATTCTAAATACTCCCACAGGTATTAACTTTTCAAAAAAAGAACATATCCTGCCAGACTTTTTAACAGAGCTGACTCATAAAAGAGGATTGGCTAAAAAAGATAAAAATGCCGCTTTATCACAGGCGATTAAAATTTTAATGAATAGCTTTTACGGTGTCATGGGTTCTCGTGGTTGTCGCTTTTATCATGTTGAACTTCCTGAAGCGATTACTGGGACTGGGCGCTGGATTTTAGAAACGTCTAAAGCTTGGATTGAAGAGCAAGGTAATAAAGTTATTTACGGCGATACTGATTCTCTTTTTGTTCAATTGAAAATTGGAGAAAGCTCCAAAGCCTTTGAGCGTGCTCATGAGCTAGCAGAAAAATTAAATATAGAGTTAGCGAAAATTATTCAACAACGATTTAAAATAACGTCTCATCTTGAAGTTGAGTATGAAAAATACTACAGAAAGATTTTCTTTGCACCCTTGAGAGGTGGTGAAGGGGCGGCCAAAAAACGATACGCTGCTTGGCAGTGGTCAAGAAGTGATATTGAAAGTGTTAATCCTAAAGGAGAGTTTACCTTTAGTGGGCTTGAAGTTGTAAGACAGGACTGGACAGAGCTTGCCAAAATTTATCAACGAGAAATTTATCGACGTCTTTTTTTAGATGAAGATATTAAAGAGTGGACCAAACAGTTTATTGAACGAGTTAAAAGTCGCGAATTCATTAAAGAGCTCATCTATAAAAAGCGACTTAGTAAAACGGCTGATGAATATAAAAAGAATATTCCACAACATGTTCGCGCCGTCATGATGCTGTTTGATCACCCTGAGTTTGCTGAAGAGGCTAAGACTGCGAGAGACGTTGAATATATGATGACTTCTCGTGGTCCGGTGCCGATCCAGTTAGATCCGCAAGATATTGATTTTCAACACTATATCGATAAACAGATTCGTCCTTTGGCCGAAAGTGTTTTATGGTATTTTGATACAAGTTGGGATGATTTAGAGGGCGGGGCCCAATTGGACTTATTATAGTGAGTACGAGAAAAAGATATATAGTGATTAAGGCCTTTAAGCGCTTTTTCGCCCAAAAAGGAGCAACACTCGCTGCCGCTAGTTCTTTTTATTTTCTTCTAACAATTGTACCTACCGTCTTACTTTTAGTTCGTGCTGTTGGTCTTATCTTTGGAGACCTTTCGAGCGCACTTGATCAAGTCTTTATTGTGGTTCAAAACTTCTTTCCTAATTTGGCTGGTGGTTTTCTCATCACTCTTAGAGAACTGGTACAAACGGCATTGTTTGGATCGGTCAATATAACTATCGTAAACTTTGTCTTTCTTATTATTGGATCATTATCTTTTGTGAATTCACTATGGACAGGTGTTTATCTAATAACAGAGGATCCTAGTTATCTTTCGTGGCGAAATTACCTTAGAGGTCTTTCGCTTTTAGGTTTTTCATCTGTTTTTGTCTTTTTGATCTTAATGATTCCTGTTTTAACACTTTGGTTTATTAACTTTATTAAAACAAACTCATTTATTTTATCTATCTATGAAGCGATTGATCTACCAAGACAACTTTTATTAGATATAACTCTTTTAGATTTTGACTCCAACTTTCTAATTAAGTCCGACTACTTTGCTCTGCCTCTTTTTGTTTTATATTTTACCTATGCTTTTCGCCAAATTTTTAAATCAAAGCTAGCGTGGAAGCACGCTTTGATCAGCGCTATCACCTTTTCGAGTGGTGTCTTTATTTTAAAAAAAGTCTTTTGGCTTTATCTTGAAACTCTTAAAGAATCGCTGCTAAGTCATTATGGTAAGGCCTACACGCTCGTTTTGGGTGCGCTCTGGATTTATTTGTTAATGTGCTTTTTCTTTTTCGTTGTCTCTTTAGCAAATGAACTCACATCGCGGCGGCGCGCCTTGGTGGCTCATTCAACAAAAGGCTACCATGGTGACGGTTTAGAAGGAGAGTTAAATTGATTCGCATACTGATCGATCTCTACACATTCTTGCTTATCATCGATATTATTTTGAGTTATCTGCCTCAATATCGTCATCAGCCAATCGTAGCCAACATTAGAAGAGCAGCGGACTTTACATGTGCCCCTATCAGACGTTGGTTACCAAAAGATTTACCTTTTGATTTTTCCGCTTTCATCGTCATTATTCTTTTAAAACTCATCGAAGTTCTCTGGTAGCTTGTCATATACTTGCAGTGAGTCGTATCATTAGATTTAGGATGATACACAACTGAGGTTTGAATGGATTCAAGCTTAATGCAATTTGATTCAATGGCTAGAGAAACTCTCGAGCTTTCTAAAAATTTAGACCCAAGTATGTTTGATGAGATGGAATCCGATTTTCGTCCATCAGGTCAAAATTTCAAACCAATTGGTCCAGGAATTCTTTATCGAGTCGTCACTGGCGGAAGCACTTTTAGTCTTCGTGGAATTGCTTGTGAAAGTATTAAAGAAACTTATGATGAATTAAATGATGGCGATCGTAGTATTAGAAGTTCTTTAAAAATTGAAGAAAATGAAGAAGTCGAAATTCATCATTTTCGCTGTGATTTTATCGAACAAGCTGAAGTTGTTATGGATCAGTTGTTTAATCGCCGCTTTCCACTCTATGAAGACATGCTTTGTAATCTAAGCGATCCTGGTTATAGCTGGTGGATGGAACCAAACCAAGAAAGTTTGATTGTTTATTTCAAATCTCAAAGTATCGAACGCGAAAATAATCTTATTAAACTTGGACCAATTGGGGATGATCTTCTTGCTCATCGTCGTTTTGGCGAATTAAAGCAATCGCTATCATCATTGTTTAGTGTTCGTGAGTTTAGCTGTGATGAAAGACGTCTGATCATTAAACCAGTTGATTCAAGCTCAAAAGGGTACAAAGCCTTAAGAGATATCTTTGATACTGGTCGCTCTCCAAACGATTTAAGTGGCTTTGGAAGCAATGAAATTGGTCGCACCTTATTTTTCTATTTAAATGAATTGGCCAGTGTTCGAAATTTTTGGAGTCAATTGGCTATTAAATTAGAGAAAAAAACAAACCTATCTTGATGCGAATGCTCGCTTCGTCTATAATTTAATTATCAACAGGAAGTTGATTCTGATAACAGGATGTTTACTGTGGAAACTGCTAGTCATTCACAGGGCCTAGGCTCTGATCGTTTAAGAAAAGCCATTGAAAGAAATCGTGCCAAACAAGAAAAACGTGAGACCATTCAGATGTCTCGTCAAAGCGCGAACACCCAGTCTTCATGGACCTCTGGCACAACTTCAAAGGGTCCAACTATTGCTCAAGATGCGGAACAAGTTCGTTTTTCAAGCACCTTAAGATCAGGCCCAAGAAAGCCACCCGCTCCTGTTAGTTATTCAAAAAGATCAACCGCTTTAGTTAAAGCGAAACCTAGAGTTAAAGCAAAATCTCCAAAACGTCGCTCAAACCTGAGCAAACCACTCAATGTTAATGACACTGTCGTTAAGGTTTTTTGGGCCGTTTGTGGTGTTTTAGTTCTTAGATTGATCTTCTCTGGTGGTGGAGTAGTTGACTATTATAATCGCAATGCTCATCTCAATGAAAAAGTTTACGAAAAAGAGCGTATCTTGGCCGAAAACGAATCTCTTCGTGGTGAAATTGAACTGATTAAAGTGAACAATGCTCACCAAAAGAAATTAGTGAGAGATCACTTAGGCTTTATTGCAGCTGACGAGTTTTTGATTCTATTTGCGAAAGATTCAAAGGCGCAAGAACTTGCAAGCGTTCACCAACTTTAAGAGCTTTTCCAAAATCACTTGAAGCTTTAACTTCAAGCACATGTCTTGCCCGAACCGTTTTTGAAAATACAATAGTTGGCGGTTCGTCCATTCCTGGATGAGCTTCTAAATTCTTATCAATATCAATGATCGTTAAATCATCATCTAAAAAAATAAGATCAAGATTAAAATAAGTATCAGGCATCCAAAAGCGACGTATTCCTGAAGATGGATACCAAAAAAGCGCGCCCTCATTGTCTTTGAACTCATGATCCTTCGTACCAGACAGTCCAACTTCTTGCTCTTTCATTGAAACCAATAAAACTGTTTCAATCATGCGGCCAGAAGGATGGGCCAAACGAAAACGTCGCACAGAGTCAAGTGGATCATTCGCATTTGCCGTACGAAGGGCCTTGAAGGTTGCCGGTTCTTTTTGCGTTGTGACACTTTCATCTTGGCAGCCGATAAATACGCTTAAAGATAAAAAAAGGATGAGTTTTAGGCTTATTTGGGGCATAAATTTATTCATGCCTTCTATCCTAGAAGATGCACGAAGAGGTGACAATGGAATCGAATCATACTGCTATAAAAACCGGACTTATGCGTACTCATCATTGTGGTGAATTAAGAGCAAGTGATATCGGAAAAGATGTCATCGTTGCAGGTTGGGTAAACAAGTCTAGAGATCTTGGCGGTCTTCATTTCATGGATCTTCGTGACAAGTTTGGTGTGACGCAATTAGGCTTTGAGCAATTCAAAGGTGATCTTTCTATTTTAAAAAAATGCTCGCTTGAGTCAGTCGTTTTGGCGAAAGGAAAAGTTGGTGCCAGACCTGACAGTGCAAAAAATACAAAAATGGACACTGGAGAAGTAGAGGTTCAAGTAGAATCTTTAGAGCTTCTTTCTCAAAGTGATATTAATACCATTCCATTTCTTCCATACGGCTCAGTTGAAGCCACGGAAGATTTAAGACTTAAGTACCGTTACCTTGATCTTCGAACTCAGCGTCTGCAAGAGATTCTAAAACTTAGATCAAAAGTAACAACGAAAGTTAGAAATATTTTGGCTAACGAAGAGTTCATCGAAGTTGAAACTCCGATACTATATAAATCAACACCTGAAGGTGCACGCGATTATATTGTTCCATCTCGTGTTCACCCAGGTGAAGTTTACGCTCTTCCACAATCTCCACAAACGCTTAAGCAATTGTTGATGATTGGTGGAACTGATAAGTACTTTCAAATTTGTCGTTGTTTTAGAGACGAAGATTTGCGTGCCGATCGCCAACCAGAGTTTAGTCAAATTGATATTGAAGTCAGTTTTGCAACCCCGGTTTATATTAAAAAATTAGTTGAAAAAATTATCTCAGGGCTATTTGATCTTCCAAGTGATTTTGTCATGAGAACAATGAGCTACGACGAAGCCATCCGTGATTGGGGCAGTGATAAGCCTGATGTTCGCTTTGGTTTAAAACATTATGACGTGACTGATCTTTTTGCTGATAGTGAGTTTTCTGTTTTTAAAACAGTGGCCGATGCTAAAGGCTTAATTAAGACTTTCTTTGTTCCTACTGAGAACGCAACTTTTTCTAGAAAAGACACTGACGGATTTACTGATATTGTGAAGCCTCACGGTGGAAAAGGTGTGGCCTTCTTAAAAACTGATGCTGAAGGCGGAATTAAGAAGTTCGTTAGTGATGAATTAAAAGCCAAACTTAAAGAGCGCTGTGAAGTAAACGGTGAAGGCACATTCTTGTTCTTTGCTGATCCTAACGCCGATGTATCTCATAGTTGTGCAGATGCTCTAAGACGTCATCTAGGTAAAAAACTTGGCTTGATTAAAGAAGGCTATGAGTTCCTATGGGTTTATGATTTTCCACTTCTTGAGTGGGACGGTGAACTTAATCGCTTCTTTGCTAAACACCACCCATTCACTTCTCCGAAAACTGATAAGTTTGATACTTTCTTAAAAGGTGATACTGAAGAGCTTAAAGCTCTAAGTGCAGAAGCCTACGACGTTGTATGTAATGGCTATGAACTTGGCGGCGGATCTATTCGTATCTTTAGAAAAGATATTCAAGACAAAATGTTTGAGGTTCTAGGCTTTTCTGCTGAAGATGCCAAAAAGCAATTTGGCTTTTTTGTTGAGGCGCTTAAATACGGTGTTCCTCCACATGGCGGATTGGCCTTTGGTCTTGATCGTATTGTGATGATGCTGGCTAAAACAGAATCTATTCGCGACGTGATTGCCTTTCCAAAGACAACTGCTGCAAGTGATCTAATGGCCCAAGCACCATCTGTTCCATCAAGTGATCAGCTCAAAGAGCTGCATATGGAATTTACAAAAAAGTAAGGTGGACCTATGACAAATAAGCGCCATGAAACATTTAAAGAGTTCTATCCCTTTTATCTTTCAGAGCATTCCAATAAAGTGTGTCGTTTGATGCATTTTATTGGAACGACTTTAGTTCTAGCTTTACTTATTTATGGTGTAGCTACCGAGCAGTATAAGCTTTTATGGTTTTTACCGGTGGCAGGCTATGGTTTTGCTTGGATCGGACATTTTGTGTTTGAAAAAAATAGACCGGCATCTTTTAAGCAGCCATTTTTCAGTTTTATCGGCGATTGGGTGATGTATGCACAAATTTGGCTTGGAAAAGTTAAGATTTTCTAAGCCACATCTTTTGATCTTACGGACCAGATAAATCCATCATACCAAAAATGTAAAATTCTAATGCCAACAATAATGGCAACACCGACTTGCATCCATTCATCGACAATTGTAAATATCAAAAATGTAGCCAGTAGGGTGATTAATATAAAAATAATGAGTGATGCAATCTTTGGAAGTTTAGAAAATAAATGATGTTTTTCTTTATGCCAGACAATCCAATAATATTGCATTGAGTGGAGTAGCGCCATCATTGTTACCGCCATTTCAATCGGAAGAAAAATGAAAGCACTAAAAACACTTAGGGCCAAAGATGCATTAAACAGCCATTTGTTTTTATTAAGAAAAATCCCCTGTCTGGCTTGTTGTAGCTGTCTAAAAAACTTATAAAAAATAATACTAAAAATCACAGAAAAAATAATAATGAGAACATAAAACTGAGCTTCCCCTGAAGATGCTTTTTCTATATAGCTCATTTCTCCCCAAGGTGTTCGTTGATCAAATAATCTCTCCATCTTCATTCTTCCGTTAAGAAAGAAGCCATAAGCAAATCTTGTCATAAAGAGGGCAGGGACTAAAAAAATACCAAGATGAATAATTTGATCACTTAATCGATGTCGTAGAGGATTTTTAGAGCTCAGCATTTCATAGATTCGAGCAAGACCAAAGTTTTGCATAGAAACATGCCAAAGATCCCAAAGTGCAACAAAACAGGCCACATAAAACAAGATCGAGCTTGGAAGAGCGATGAGTAAAATAATGATTAAAGGGGAAAACATCATTCGTTTTTTGAATTTTGTATAAATAGTGCTGTTGCCATGGCTACGCCAAAAAACTAAAAGTAAGTGTGATAAATCTAGATAAATAATGAATGATAAAATTGGTGCTAAGGTCATATTGATTTCATGACTTTGGACTGTACTAAAAAAAAGTAGAAATAAGAGAATTGGAAGAAATAAGACAAATAGGTAGTCTTGGCCTTTACTGACGATATAAGAATCATTAATAGCGAGGCTCTTCATTCCAATTTCTTTTCCAAGTAATTCACACCCATCTCAATCGCTTTTGATGAAAAGGCGAAAGCGAACCCATGACCCCAAAAGCCTATGTCATATCGTTCAACAGGTATTTTATTAATGATGAGCTTAGATTCAAATGATGTCGTTTGAGAATGCTCGACTAAATTATCATTTAGAGCATGGTACAGAAAAAATGGTGGTGTCTGGTCACTGATATGATTGACGGGTGAAGCGTCGATATAGGTTTGAAAAGCTTCATCGCGGTAAAAGCCTGTATAAGCTTTAACGTAAGGTGAGTGAGTGTACCAAGCTAAATCGTAAGGTGCTCCACCACTAACAACAGCTTGCACTCTTCTTGATCTTGTTAGCGCATAAAGAGTGGCTGTGTGCCCGCCAGATGAATAACCCCATAGAGCAATTTTCTTGGGATTAAGTTTCAACTCTTTGGCGTGATCTAAAAAGTATTGATGTGCTATTTCAAGATCATCAACAGGAGCAGGGTGTTTGTACTTTGGAGCTAAGCGGTAATTTATATTCATAACCACAAAGCCATGACTTGCAAGAGATTTTGAAACAAGATCCATGTCGTCTTTTGATCTTGACTGCCATCCTCCACCATGGACAACAATCACACCGGGAAATAGACCATCTCCTTTGGGTATATAGATATCAGCTAGGGAGCGATCGTCTTCGTAAAGTGTAGGATTATATTGAAGATCAAGCTTAGTATCATACTTGCTTGCTCCAATATAGCTTGCACATGATGTGAGTAATAACAGAGTAAATAATAATGATTTCATCTTAAAAGGGTATCACAAGCAAGGGCAAATTCTAGCTAGGAAGTTTTTAGGAAAATTAGACAAACGTCTATTATAATCATTGAGATGAATCAAAAAATAAAAAAAATATTTGTATTAGATGACGATGACAAAACGAACGTAGCCTTAGCCAAGATCTTGCAAGGTGCTGGCTATATCGTCAAAATTTTCAATCAAATGAGTCAAATTCATGCTGCATTAAAAACTGAAGTTCCAGATGCTTTTATTGTTGATCCTCATTCACAAGACGCAGGCAGTTCAGAGTTTTTACTTTTTAGACAAAATGATCCAATCTTTAAAAAAATTCCCTTAATTGGTTTTACTGAAAAAATTAGTCGTGAAGAAATTGTCAAAATGCTATCTCTTGGTGTTCATGATTATCTTATTAAGCCCCT
Organism: uncultured Halobacteriovorax sp.; assembly: GCA_964352405.1. Taxonomy (GTDB): domain Bacteria; phylum Bdellovibrionota; class Bacteriovoracia; order Bacteriovoracales; family Bacteriovoracaceae; genus UBA4207. The sequence goes on along the minus strand of CAYGRY010000026.1, from coordinate 14,936 downwards.
CAATGCTAAGTTGATTCTTTCTATTTTAAAGAAGTACCTAGCAAGTGATGAACATAAGCAATATCTTTTTAAAGATGAAGAAGATGCCATTGGTTCAGTAGACCTTCAATTCACAAGAGTTTCAGAGACAAATATTGTGGCAGAATCTCCTGTTAAGTTAACTGATGATGAAGATGGATTGTATCGAATCGTATCTCGCGATCTTGAAGATCGCGGTGTCACTAATGCTGCTTTATCACTCACAAAAAATACGACCTTCGTTTCTCAAGAAGGTCTTTTTAGAGCTTACTTTCGCTGGCGTGGTTTAAGTGAATCCATTCTACAGCTTATTCGCTCAGGGAGATTTTAATGTCACCTGTGAGAAAAACTATCTTTCATATAGACGATGATGTGGAAATTCTAAACTTAGTAAAATCCGTTTTTGAAAAAAGACTTAGTGTGAACTATCAAGGCTTTGAAACGGTCGAAGACTTTCTTCACGCTATTAAAAATAAACAACCTGATCTTTGCATAATTGATCTTAATCTGACTGAGAGTTTAGGAGCAGGATTTGCAGTAACGAAGGCTATTCGTAATAAGGCCGAAGGGAAGATGCCTATTATTGTAATGTCGAAAAGAAGCCATGCCAAAGACATTTCCTTAGCTCTTGAGTTTGGAGCCAGTGACTTTTTAGCCAAGCCGGTAGATTTTGATCTTTTGATTGAAAAGGTGATGTATCTGCTTCGTGGGGCTGAAAGTAATATGTTTCCCGTTCATAGAATCAAAAAGCCTGTGACTGGAACTCTAGAAGTTCATCTAAAACCCGTCATGCTTGATGAAGCCTATTTGTATGTTAAGTCAAAATTCTTCATATTAAAAAATACTACGATCAATATGCAGCATACTCTTTTATCAAAAATTTTTGGAGAGTCGAAAAAAGACTTTTTAGTGCATGACTGTCAGCTTGAAAGTCATGAAGGCCAATACATTTTAAAATTGATTCCTAAGAACCCAAAAGATGATTACTTCGATAAAATTCATCGTTATCTTTTAGAACAAACCTAAGCAGCTTCATCAAACAGATCAAATTGATCTTTATGCTCGATGACAGCTTGATCAAGAAGGTGTTGCTCAAAGAAATCTTCAAAAACAACTTCTGTATGAGAAAAGAAATCAGGTAAGCCTTTTTGGTCTTTTCTTAAAAGCGGTAGAGCAAAGAGAAACAGTCCTGTTGCGTAACAAACAAGATATCCCAATGATCTTTTGGCCGATTCGCCAAGGCTAAGATGAAGATCGGGCTTGGTCGGTGAATAAACGCGAAGACCAAAAATCATCTTACCTAAAGTCTTACCTTCAGACGTGTAATAACTAATAAAGAAGTAGGTGAAAAATACAGACATCAACACACCAAGATGAACGACTGGAAGACCATTCGCTACACTCTCTTGAACCTGATAACGAAGCTGGTAAAAGAAGCTTGTAAAAAAACTTTTATAAGTCAGCATAATTAGCTTTGTTGTCATGCCAATCATGAACATATCAAAAGTAAACGCGAAGACTCTGTGTTTTGTTAATAGCTTTAGATCTTGGGTTGGCTTTGCAATTTCCATATAGATCTCATCGGTAAAATGAGATCTATATTAAATAAAAGCGATTTGCTCGGTTTTAACTAAGATTTCGGCTTTCATCCCACGTAGTTTTAAGCTCATGCAGCTTTTGAAGCGCTTCAAGCGGTGTCATTTGCATCACGTCGACCTTAGACAACTGCTTTTCAAGTCGCTTGAAATGAACCGGAAGTTCAAATTCCTTGGCTTCGTCTTCAAAGAAACTAAGCTGCGTGTTTTGAATTTTAGTTGGCTGTTGCTCGTGGTTTTCAAGTCCGTGCAGAACTTCTTGGGCACGCGCTAGTAGTGGTTTTGGAAGACCTGCTAGTTTAGCAACATATATACCAAAACTTTGAGAAGCGGCTTTTTCAACTAGTCGATAGAGAAATTGAACGTCACCATCCAAAGACTTTGTTTCTACTGTTAAGTTCTTTGCCGCTGATTTTCTCTCTTCGATAAGCTCAATCAATTCGTGATAGTGAGTCGCAAATAAAGTGGTCGCTTTTGTTTCATCAATAAGCCATTCCACAAGGGCCCAGGCAATGGATAGTCCATCCCAAGTCGATGTGCCTCGTCCAACTTCATCAAGTATGATGAGGGAGCGATCAGTAGCATGCCTTAGGATCTCAGCAGTCTCGGCCATTTCAACCATAAACGTCGAGTGACCGCGAAGAATATCGTCGCTGGCACCTAGTCTTGAAAATAAGAAGTCACAGACACCAAGGTTGGCGGTTTTGGCCGGAACAAAACATCCTACCTGAGCTAACAATTGAACGATGGCCACTTCACGCATGACAGTTGTTTTACCGGCCATGTTAGGACCAGTGATCAGACCAAAACTTCTCTCTTTTGTCAGAATAAGATCATGACAAACAAAAGCATCTTTGAGTGTTGCTTTAATCAGTGGATGCCAAGCTCCTTGCAGCTCAACACCACGGTGGGCTTGTTTAACGTTTGGCTTGGCAAAGTCTTCTTGCCACGAAACAAAAGCAAACGAGGTAAAGGCATCAAGCATTCCAAGTTCAGTTGAAAGTGAGCCAAGTCCTTCATTAAGACTTTTAATCTCTTCGATGAGTGCATTAAAGATTTCACGTTCAACTTTTTCAAGACGGATCTTCGCTTGCATCATGTCTTTTTCAAGCGCACTTAATTCATCAGTAATATAGCGCTCGGTATTGACCAAGGTTTGTCTGCGCTCAAATGTCTTAGGCATTTTATCTGAAAGACTTTTTGGAATTTCTACAAAGTAGCCAAAGATATTATTGCTTTTAACTCGAAGTTTTTGAAAGCCCGTGTCTTGTTGGTAGCGCTCTTCAAGTTTTTGAAGTTCTTCTTTAGCGCCACCTGCAAGTTTGGCCAGCTTGTCTCTATTTTTATTAGAACCTGGACGGATCAGGTTACCCTTATCAAGTGCAGCTCCGATTTCATCGTTGATGGTATTTCTAATAACTTCTTTTAAAGCTTCCAGCTTCTTCAATAAAGTTTCACTTAATGGACTTAAGCAATCGATCGGAGCTTTAACTAAAAATAATTCAATCGCCTGATAAACTTCAATACTTGAAGCAATATTGAGAAGATCGCCACCAGTGGCTTTACCAGTCGAAATCTTGGCCATGATACGTTCAAGGTCACGAACCTTAGCGAGCTCTTCTCTCGTATCTTCAAGAGTTGTAATATCACTGATTAAATATTCAATGAAATTTTGGCGTGCTAGAATTTGTTTTTCATCAGTTAGTGGAGAAACCATCAAACGCTTAATCATACGATTTCCAAGCGAGCTTTGACAGCGATCCATAAAGCCAAGCAAGGATTCTTTATAATAGTCACGAGACTTAGGTAAAATCTCAAGACCTGTTAAAGTAGGAAGCGTAACTTGCATACTGCCGCTATCATCACTTAGACGAAGGGGGCGAATATGCGTGAAATTTTCAATTTGTTGAGTGGTACCTACATAATAAGCAAGGGCACCGACTGGTCCTAGAACATCAACATGTTTCTTAAGAGTTTGATCGCGATTATAAGTTGGAACAATTTTAGTAAGCCAAGGCTTAGTCACTTCACGGCTAAAATAATCACTACTTAAATGAGTTTTTAAAATCCCTTCATGTTCACAAAGACGATTTATCTCAGGCAGATCATCCCACTGGCCCATAAAAGTAATAAGCTCGCGCGGGGAGTGAAGGCGAAGTTTTTCAATAAATGTTGAATCGTCTTTACAAGCTTCAGCGACAAAGTCACCAGTCGTAAAGTCGAGTAGCACAAGCCATAAACAATCTTTCGATCTTGCAGCACAGGCCATAAATTTTTGATCTTTATCGGCACGCTCTAAATCATAGGGAAGGCTAGGCGAGACAACTTGAGTAACCGCGCGCTTAACGATACCAACAGCATCTTTTGGATCTTGAATTTGTTCTGCAATTGCAATTCGCAGCCCTTGTCCAGTAAGACGATCAACGTAAGCAGGTGCGGCGTGATGTGGAATACCGGCCATTGGTATTTCGATGTCACCAACTTTTCCACGATGGGTAAGTGTAATATTTAATCGTTTAGAAACTTCGACGGCATCTTCAAAAAAGACTTCGTAAAAATCGCCCATGCGAAATAAAACGATGATGCCTGGATATTGGGATTTGATTTCAAAATACTGCTCCATCATAGGAGTCAGCTTAACGTCAGCATTGATGACGTCAGTCGTTGTCGCGTAGCTCAAAACCGTCTCCCTAGATTAAGTGTGTGTCTTAAGTGTGTATCCGAGCGGTATGCTCAAAAATACCATGAGGCAAAGAGGGTCAGCAAGCCTCAATTGTCCCAATTTTGTTGTATAATAAGGTACTTATGGGTGGTTTTAAGCGCACAGATCTCTTTCTACTCTTATTCGTTGCAACCTGTCTGGGGCTGGTTACTTTTTCATGGACCGGCAACTGGGATAGTGATGAATTTAATACGGACAGTCCGCTGGCCCAGGCTCCGGATAGTGGCTACACCAGCTTCTTTCAAAAAGCGCTTTATTTTAAAATTGTTAAAAATGCACCGTCTATTCATATGGAAGCGAGTCAGCTGAGTCTTAATTCGCGTAGCAAATGGATTTATTTTTTAGATCCAAGTGGGCGAGCTTTCTCCAATGATGGAACGCCAATTGATTATACTGCGCTCAAGGGAAGTCTTGATCAAAGCGGTGGTCGCTTAGCGCTTGAAGAAGATGTTCAAGTCATCTCAAGAGATTCAACCATTTCATCTCAGCGAATGAGTTATGTGATTGCACAGGATTTACTGACTAGTACTGGAAATGTGAAAGCGAAGTCACTCAATAAAGAAAATGGTGATCTGGTTTGGATCAATAGCGATCAATTGGTGGCCAATCCAAAACGACGTGAGGCGGTTTATAGCGGAAATGTGCAAGGTCGGATTCAGAGATCTCGCGCCTATGAGGAAGGAATCTCGTTTGCTTCCGATCGCGTGGCGCTTGATTTGAATCAACAACATGTCGAACTTCTGGGCGAAGTCTCTATGAAAAAACAGCAGCTTACAGCGCAAGCCCGTAGAGGGGAGATATTCCTCGAGAATTATAACAAAAAGCTCAAGTATTTCGTCCTTTATGACGATGTGAAGCTTAGAGAAAAGGTATCAGCAAAAGGTGAGCGCTTGGAGCGCAAGGCCTTCGCTGAAAAATTAGAAGGCATAATGAGTGAGGATAGAATTATCCTCACCGGCTTTCCTAAGGTGCTCCAACGTGGAGATATCATTAAAGGAAACCGCATTACGCTTAGAGAGAATAACGAGGTGGTGGAAGTGGAAGACGCTAACACCAACTTTAAACTACGCTAGTAGAAAAAGGATTGAATGCAACCAACTGTGCTTGAAGCTCAACATTTAAAAAAATCTTATGGCGGAAGAACCGTTGTGAAAGATGTTTCATTGAATGTGAGTCAGGGTGAAGTTGTTGGATTGTTAGGTCCTAACGGTGCGGGAAAAACCACGTCGTTTTATATGATCGTAGGTCTTGTGAAGGTCGATGAAGGATCAATCACCATGGATACGGATGTGCTGACTCAGCTTCCGATTCATGAGCGTGCTATTAGAGGAGTGGGATATCTTCCTCAAGAAGCTTCGGTGTTTAGAGATTTAAGCGTGGAAGAAAATATCTTCGCCGTACTGGAAAATAGAAGATTACCAGTAGAGAAGAAAAAAAGTTTGCTCGATGCTTTGATTAGCGATTTTGGTTTAGATCATATTCGCAAGTCACAAGGGGGAGCTTTGTCAGGTGGTGAAAGACGACGTGTTGAAATCGCTCGTTGCTTAGCCCTTGAGCCAAAATTTGTTTTACTGGATGAGCCGTTTGCTGGGGTTGACCCAATTGCAGTCGGTGATATCCAAGAAATTATAGCTGGTTTGAAACGTCGTAATATTGGCGTTCTTATTACAGACCACAATGTTCGCGAGACTCTAGGGATTGTAGATCGCGCGTATATTATGAGTGCTGGTGAACTACTTGTAAGTGGAACACCAGATGAAATTGTTAATGACGAGAGAGCAAGGAAGTTCTACCTCGGCGAAGAATTTAAAATGTAATTGAAGTACGTTTTTAAGTTTTAGTTGGTAACTGAATTAGGTAGGTACGCTATGGCCAAACTTTCTCAAGGTCTTCATCAGACGCAATCTCTTGCAATGACTCCCCAGTTGCAGCAAGCGATTAAGCTCTTGACCTTAACCCATTTAGAAATGACCAATGTCATCGCTCAAGAGATGGTAGAAAACCCCATGCTTGAAGAAATGTCAGCAGGTGATTCTGAAGGTGCCTCAGCGAATGAAACAGACTATCAAGCCGAGCGACTTGAAACACAAAACCAAGAAGCTAAAGCAGGCGACTTCGATGAAGCACCAATGGTGCAAAAAGATGATTTTGATTTTCAATCTTATATAGAGGCTTATAACTCCACATCGAGTACGCCGAATATGGCGACTCGTGATCCAGAAGATGCACCAAACTATGAAAATATGGTGTCAAAGAATATGACTTTGGCTGAACACCTTGAGTGGCAGCTGATGATGGATGAGTTAAGTGACTCAGAAAAGAAAATCGCCCATTTGATTATTCATAATATTAATGACGACGGTTACCTAGAAGTAGCCTTTGATGAAATCGTACAAGACAGTGGTTGTGATCGCGATCAGTGTCAAGAAATGCTAGAAACCATTCAAGCGCTTGATCCTGTTGGTTGTGGTAGTGCTGATCTGGTTGAATGTCTTTTAGCTCAAGCTCGAATCGCTGAAGAGAGATCACCTTTACTAGAAAAGATTATTAGAAATCACCTTGAAGATCTTCGTCATAATGATTTTGAAAAGATCTCAAAAGCAATTGGTGTTGATAAAGAAAGAATTAAAGAAACAGCAATGCTGCTGCAAAACTTTCACCCAAAGCCAGGTCGTTTGGTAAGTCCAGAAGAGACTCACTATATCGTGCCCGATATCTTCATTGTTGAAGTGGCAGGAGAGTTTGTGGTTCAAGTGAATGATGAAGGTGTGCCACGTCTAAGAATTTCTCAGATGTATCAAAATCTGCTTAACGCTAATACAGCGAAAGATGATCCAACTCGTGAGTTCGTTCAAGACAAACTTCGTGCAGCTCTTTGGTTAATTAAAAGTATTCAAAACCGTCAGCAAACAATTAATAAGACAGCAAAGGCGATTGTTCGCCAACAACAAGAGTTCTTTAAAAAGGGCCCACGTTTCTTAAAACCAATGATTCTAAAAGACGTGGCAGAAGAAATTGGCATGCACGAATCAACTGTGTCTCGTGTGACTACCAATAAATACATGCATACGCCAATTGGGACTTTTGAGTTAAAATATTTCTTCAATACTGGTGTCGGTGGCAAAGACGGTGGGATTGATGTTTCAAGTGAAGTTCTACGCATGAAGATTAAAGAAATGATTGAAAATGAAAGCCCTAAAAAGCCATTATCCGATCAAAAGATTGCAGACCTTCTTAGTCGGGACGACGTAAATCTTGCCCGCCGTACAGTGGCCAAGTATCGAGAAGCAATGGGAATTGCCTCTTCTGCAATAAGAAAACGTAAAGAATAATTGCTACGGACCGAACTGAAGTTAGGCCCGATAAAGAGGAGAACAGCTAGTATGAAAGTCACTATTTCCTTCATTCACATGGAACACACACCAGCTCTAGACGAACGAATCAACGAGAAATCGAGTAAGTTCGAAAAATATTTTGAGGGCGATGGTCGAATTAAATGGACGTGTTACGTTCAAGATCAAAAACATTACTCAGAAGTTCATCTTTATGGTCCCCATGGCCAGTGGCATGCAACAGCTGCGGCAGATAATCTGTATAAGAGCATGGACTTAGTTGTTGAAAAACTCGAAAAACAAGTCGATAAATCTAAGCATAAAGTGAAGAATAAAATTCACCGTGGAAAAACTTATATGGAAATCCATGAGCCGGCAGAGGCTTGGGGTGATTACGACTCGAAGAAGGTTTCATAAAATAATTTGTTAAATTGTATTTTAAAAGAAGCGCAGACCAGCTGCGCTTTTATAATAAATGACAGTCATGTACTTTTGATTTCGCATTAATCTTACACTGGTTCAACTCGATTGAGTGTAAAAATATCGCCTTAAAAGCTTTACATAAAAAATGGAGTTACTTTATTGAAAGGATTGAATTTATTATTTAATGCGAAATTTACCGATAATAGATACTTATATATAGATAAAACATTATTAATGAGTCTATTATAGTTTTATTATCCAGCACTTTGTTTGGCAATGATCATATAATCATTTTAGGTCTAAATTCATCCGATACATAAAGTATTTTATCTCGTTGGAAAATTCCCTTTAAATGTAATGATAATTGGGCGGAGGGATTAAAAGCGAAAGTTAAGTTTGAGATTAAGTCACTATCAAAAGTATGAGAAGTTAATATTTTTAAAATTGAAAAATCTTGTCTACTTTTTATAATCTTCCTGCTTATAATGATCAGTCAGTATATAATCTACTAGTATCTTGCAATCAAATTATTAATTGAACGTCAATTTTGAATATATAGCAAGCATAGCGGTTCTCTTAAATAAAATAGATTCTTACCTAAAATAATATTTTATAAATTTAATTATAGAACTCCACCTAGATTTTATTCTTTACTAGAACTCTCTCGATAGGGGGTGTTAGTAATTATAGGTACTTATAATCGGAGGATTGACATTATTTTTTGAAACCGGCAGTTCTCTTAATTTAAAATCAAGTTAATAAAAACTAACTTCACCCCCAAAAAGAGAGAATCGCAATGAATATCAGATTTAAGTATATAACATTAATATTACTTTGCTCCCCGTTTGGCCTTGCTCAAGCAAGCTTAAGTGACTACTCCCCAGGTAAGTTTAAAGAAAGTGATTACAAGCAATGTGTTATCTTAGAAAAAGACAATCATGAACGAGTTGGCAAGTTAGGGCATGAAATACGAAACCTTGAGCAAAGCCTCGACAATGAATTAATAAATGGAATTAATGCTGAATTTGGATTCAGTTTAGAAACGAGAGCTGACTCATTAAGTTTTTTTTCTCTTAAGAATACAACTAATAAAAGCTCTATTGTAGTTAGAAATGGTATTGAATCTAACTTTATAACGTATAGTTATGAGGGAAAATCTTTTTTTATACCACTTGCAGACAGTGATCATTATACAAGAGTAAGCAATCTATCTATTGATAAAAATGATTTAGATAGAATGCTTAAGGATATCGATTGGAATGATTTCTCTGAGAATGCCACATTACTTAAGATAGGTAGCTGCAACCTCAAAACAACAAATAATGGGTTCAAGCTAAGAAAGGAATATAAAAAAGAAGGCGGTTACAAAGAAGAAATCAAGATTGATTTATGGAATCACCTCGCACGAGGAGACTGTTTCAATAGTGACAACGTAGAGTCAGGGAAGATCGCCTTTTACAAAGATGTTTTTAGTTATCTCGGTCTAGAAAGAGATAATCCGAATGAAAACATACAAATTTTAGACGAGGCTTCACTTCCAACTGAGGTTCAAGAAAATCTTTTCCTAAGAATCAATGACATTGTAAAAGTTCAAAGAATACTTCTAGGACTAAAAGAAGAGTTAAAGAAGTTTAATCCTGACTTTAGAGAAAGAGCTAGTAAATGCATAAATAAGCATTACATAGATTATTCTAACGATACTAAAAACTTTAGAAACGAACTAGAGATTGGTCAATATGAGAAAGAAGCTAAATCTATAGAACAACTTGAGGAATTTGTAATATCCACATTTCGTGCCTTCAATTTTTTAAACTGATAAAGGTCAGGTTGGGTTAAAGCGAATAAGTTATTAACTAAGTGAAGGTTAAAATTATCACATAAAAACATAGGAGAAAATCATGAAAAAACTGTTAATAGTATTGTTAGTCTTAGGAAGTATTCCAATTTTAGCTTCAGCTGATATTAAGACTCAGGTTAGAAATAATACTAAAAATATCCAAGCTCTAAATGAAAAAATTGCATCAGTTAAGGACTCACTACCTTCTTCTTCTAGTATTGAACAGCTAAAGGGCGATATTATAGAAGCCAAGCAATTATTAAAAGAAGTACCGAGCAAGGATACTCTAGAACTAATAGCAAATATAGTACAAGTACCCGACACATTAATTTATTTAACGAGTGCAGAATTTAAAGAGAAGTTTAATCAGCTTAATGTCAATTTTGTGAGCTCTGATTCTTCCCACAGCTTTGCAGAGCAAAACCTTCCAATTGTTTATGAATGTATGCGTATTGTGAAAAAAGATGCTGAGAGCAGAGGGGCTAAATTTAACATTAGGCAATTTTATATAGAAATTGGCTGGAATTGGAGAAATGGACATACTGTAAAAGGAGACCAAAGTGATAAGTATAGTATTTCGTCCAACATAACAATCCAAAAATGTGTAAATCTACTAACTGTAGAGGGTGTTAGTTATTAAGATTTTAGCTGAACCTTTAGGACATAGAGTTAAGCCTGATTAACAATGCTCAGGCTTAATTAACAAGAATAAAATGTTTGCTGAACAAGGAGAATATTATGAAAATTGCATTAATTGTATTTTTGACCCTTAGGTGTGTTTTAGGCATGGCAGATGAAGTAAGAGTAACTAAAGCAATGGAAAGAGAAACAATTTTTGGTATAAAGAGCTATTTCTCAAAATTAAATAAAAGCGTTCAGGACATATGGGGATTTAAAGCTGTGAAATGCGAAGCGGAAGAAGATTGTCTATTTTTTATTGAAGTTTATACAAAGGCCCAATCAAATAGCTACAAGTATTTAACTCATCAGTGCTATGTAGCTATAAACAAAGTTGATAGAAGATATAAGTTTATTGAAGACAGGACTGAATGCGAGTTAATTGAATATTAGGGCTTAGTGACAGTTGCATGTGAGTAATTTTATGAACTTGCAATCTAATTGATCTGACAGGCATAGCTCGAGAAGGGAGTACTGTCAGCTCAAGTCGCAAATTTTCAAACTACTTACATTTTCAGTTATTTTTAAGCAACCTTCACCTCTGATGATATAATTGAGTATTTGCCATCTTTTGCTAGAATATTAATACCATAATTTTTTTTGATTATGTAAATTAAGCTACGAAGTCTCTTGTCATTCTTTTCATCCAATTCTTCTTTCCAAAGAATTGAAATCAGGTGCTCTTTAGGAACAGGAGTAGCATAAGAAACTAACATGAAGTATAGCTTCTCAGATGCTGATTTAATTTCTTTCTTATCAATACTATCTTGAATGATAAAGTTCGTTGTACTTTGAACAGTTTGAAGTACTCTGAAAAACAAGCAATCATCGCCCCCAAATTTAAAATCATTTCCATATAATTTTTCGTTATTGGATTGCAGCTCTTTCCACTTGTCTTTTGCCTCTTTTACATTAGATTCACTCAAATTCTTGATAACAAGCAATTCATTATAAAGCTGTGTAGCTTCTAAAAAATCTCTTTGGTAAACATAAATGGATTTTTTGTACACTAGAAAATTCAACAGACTCATAATATACTTGTAGTTTGATCTCACTCGATAGCCAGAGGATAAGCTATACTTTTCTAAAATTTCAAAACATGTTTTATATTTAGATAGTTTTACTAAGGCCATAATTTTCAAAATATAAAAATATCCAAGTCGATCTTCGATTTCGTTAGAGAAATTCTTGTTAATGTAATCAATCTTTCTAAGTGCTTCGTTAGGATTCTCATTAAGTAGGGTATAAAAAATTTCAGCCTGACAGCTTTTAAATCTCTTAACTTGTGTATTCAAAGGTAATGTTTTAAAAATAGTATAAAAAACGTTAAAATTATCAATATCCTTTAAATTCATATGCAAAACGAGCAGATCAAACAAAGGTACAAATATATAATCGGTATCATTGCATTTCTGAAAATATTCAACAGATTGTTTTAAGTATTTCATTGCTTCAGCATAATTGGTTGAATCATTATAACATTTACCAATGCAGCTACATCTAAAAGCTTCGAGAAAGTTTACATTTGACTTGAAGTTTATTAATTGATTAATTGCAAAGGAGTATTTACCTTTTTTATGATATAGCATCGATTCCAGTATCTTTTTTTCGAAAATTGATAAATGATGATCTTTCTTCAAAATACTGGGTTTTACTAATCCTAGCTTTATCTTATGGAAATAATCTATAAATTTGGCATTTTTTACTTCTGACATGAAATGCTTATCGGTTATTTTCCCAACTGTTTAAAGTTTTCCATGTAACCACTTGTATTTATTGAAAAAAAACCAGTAAATAAATATTTAAAGTATTTAAATGAGTATTCGATAAGTTTATATAGATGAAGTATTTAATATTATTCCTTTATTCAACAATATTAGCTGCCCAGGTCGTTGGAACTGGAACTGAGGACTTTACATGTGGCACTCTTGCACAAGAAGTTCAATTGGCACAATCTAATCTTATTGATAGATATGGATCTGTTGTATCCAGCAAACCGACAGAGATTAATCTTGAAGATTTTCTATCCTTGCTTACTTTTAAGATTACGTCTAAAAGCTTAAATAGTTCCAGTATTGACCCAAGTAGTGAATTAATCATAGCATGCGAAGCAGTTACGGAAGAAGGAAAGGATTGCAAATCTCTAGCTAATGAAACACTTATTAAATTAAGTATTGATCTAAAAGATTTTTCAAGCTTGACCAAGCAAGCAAAGCTAATATGTACTGAGTCTAATCTCGAAATAGGGACTCATTCACATGTCAATTATTTATATTCAAATGATCTGAAAAAACACTTAAAAACTATTGAAGAGCTAATAAAGATCATTGATAAGACGGCTGCTGACTAGTCTATAATTTAGAAATGATAATAATCTCGCTCAAAAACATTGTATAAAAATTCCCGAACTGAAGAACACTTCTAATATCAGCATAATAATATTGTCTTATCCAGTTTTGAGATAGCATGTCATATCTTATGAAATGCTATACATAACTAAAATAAACTTCAATTTGTCAGGAGAAGTTGAGTTGATCATAGAAAAAGGAATTACATTTTTTAATTTAACAGATGTCACAAATTTCGAAGATGGAAAACTACACTTACACTATCGACTTCTTGCTCACTATTTTTGCCAATCATGTTGATGTCATGCAACCAGGCTTCACTTGATTTTCGAACTGATCAGATATGTGTTAGTCGTATGTGTATAAATTGGAGAATTTTGCAAATTGTTCTCTTGATCAATCACAACTAGGAAGAAGGGTTAATAATCGAAATCGTTTAGAGGATTCGTTCCCTATAATTGAACAAGATCACCTAGTGAAACTGGCGTTGAGTGTAGATAAAAAAGAAAGGACCATTGTTAGATTAGAATCATTTTGGAATTAATCTATCAATCGTTACTGTGGCTGGTGCAAATTTAAAATCTAATCTGCGAGGAGATATTATAATTTTTCTCAATAGAATGAAAGAATTTGACGCCTCATCAGTAAAAATCCTACCGATTTAATTGCCAATCTCAGATAAATTCTGAGTGTTTAGAACTATTCATAGGTGCTTGATCCTTGTTTATTATATTAAAAATTAAAATAAACAAGAATCAGCCGGTTAGAAGTAATTGATTTAAAAATAAAGGTATTGTTGCAAAGTAACGGCCCAGCTCCTTGACGCGTCGTCATGCTCAATATCATCACTTATGATGACGGCATACATAACTTCAAGGCGCTCACCACCGCTAGCTGCATCGAATGCCTTAACGAGGCATGTACCTACTGCTTTTCCATTGCCAGAAGGGGATTCGTAGCCTAGGCAACGTAAGGAAGTAGTGGCAATTTTAAGTTCAACTTTAGCGTCTTTAGACACTAGCTCAGTTAGCCCCGGAGATGTGCTTCCGTTTTCGACCCGTGTCTCTAAACGTTGTAAAACATATTTTTCTAGTTTCTTGTTGTAATCTTTTGAGCTTGCAAAAGATTGAAGGGAACAGATCATTAATAAAGCAGTCACTAATTTTTTCATAATAGCCTCCTGAGAATTACCTCAAAAAAAATTGTGTTTAATACTTACAAAAAGGTGAACTTAAATAATATCAATCAATTTGATAAAAATTTAATTCCTCGTGTGTAAATCGAGTTTGAGAACATTCTAGTGCAATTTCTATAGAGTCGAATCCTTTATACGTATTCTTAAAACAAATAACAGGAGCAGTGTTTATTGCCCCAGCACATAAAACTTGGTTTGCTTTTTCGAAAGAAAGATTCAGTTCTTGAGCCTCTATTTCAGCCAAGCATTTAACTACGCCAAGAGGGTTGGCATTTCTGGCGCCTTGACATGTAAGCACTATTGCTCTTTGGTAACCGATAACACGACTTACCGGATTGTCTGGTAAGTCTGATAGCTTCGAAACTTCGTTGAAGCATTCAACCGAAGATTTTTGTCTATTTTTACATAACCTAGTAAGAAGTTCATTTTCATAGCCATTTTGCAAAACACTATTTAGTTTTGCATACTGGAGACACTCGTTTGCATGCCCAACGTAGGGCAAGCTTAATAGTAAAAAGTAAATAATTTTTTTCATAAAATCCGCTTTGAAATAAAAACTAATATTATTCAAGTTCAATGGGAGCATCTAAATCTATGTGAAAAATTGAATCTGTCATTTCTTCAAACTCTCTAAAGGTTATCTCAACTCTTCTATCATCAAAAAATTTTTTTCTGCTTGTATTGTATGAGATTTAATTTTGCGATCTTAGAAAAAAATGTCAAAAGCACGAAGCTGAACTCTTGCAAACCTGCTTAAAGTCAGCAACTCGGTGTAATTATTTCGTTTA
>CAYGRY010000025.1:0-33859 GCA_964352405.1 uncultured Halobacteriovorax sp. | reverse complement strand
CTTTTGGACCAAGATAAACACCTAGGTTATGAAATTGTGGAATCGAGAAAGCAACAGCTGGAAGACGACCACCAACTACACCTGGAAGCGCACGGCCACCTGGAAGAGTTTGTGGAGGAAGCTGTTGAAGACCACCATCAAATACATCTTTCAATGAAACAGATACTGCCATGAGTGTTCCTGTCGAATTGAAATCTGGAGCAAGTTCAATATACGAATGAGTATATTTTGGGATGTTGTAACGAAGTCCACCTTGTACTTGTAGGTTTTCAAAAACCATTGAGATAAGAACATTATCTTCAACAAGAGTAACTGTCGGCCCAATCACACCAGGAATCGTGATATTTCTACCATCAGCGCCATCGCCACAAGAAGTAGAGATCAAAGCAGCACTTAGCAGTAGTGACGTCACGAGGAGTTTTGTTTTTCTAGCAGTCATAAAAAATGCGTTCATAATTTTTACCTAAGAAACGATGTTTCTTTGGTTCCTTTCCGTTTTTCAATCAACTTACGTACAGCTTCAACAAACGTCCTACGAACTACGGAGCAGGATAATTTAATTTTAAAATACCAAGTTTAAATTTTAGTTCCAATAAACTTAGTAATTAACTCTTTGAGGTTACCAAGCTTATCAGTTCCAAATTTGGGGTCAATAATTTGATCGGTATATATTTCCACTTCTTAATGGACAATGACTGATCGGTGAATATATTTTTAAAAACAATAACTTGAGTCTTTTTCTTCGAGGTAAAACACTCAAGAAAATACACCTGAGTGATTTCTTAACTTTTTAAGAAATTAGCCTGAAAAAATTGTCAATTGCCTCTAAGTTATCGTTTGCTTGTGGGGTAAAGGTTTTTACTCGAATCAATTCACAGCCTGCGAGAAGAGCAGCTTTTTGTCCTGTCGGCGAGTCTTCAAACACGATGGCTTCATGTCCTTTTAATCCCCAATGCCTTAGAGCGCTTAAATATGGACCTGGAGAAGGCTTGCTTCTAAAGCACTGTCCGCGCGCAACAACATGGTCAAAAAATAGTTCTATGCCAGAGTTGGATATCATGCTTTTGACGATCGCCTCTTCACTGGCACTAACAATAGCGACGAGAATATCTTTTTCTTTTAAAATTTCTAATAATTCACGAGCGCCAGGGTTAATAATGTCATCCCATTTTAAGAAAGGGATATCTTTACAACTCACTAAGTAGTGAGAGTTTTTAGCATTGATAAAATTATCTTGTGAAACTCCAACAGGGATCAGACCTTTTGCTTGGAAGAAACGAAAGACAGCTGGGTCCGGTTTACCTAAAAAGTCATGGAGAGGATCGATTCCTTCAAGATTAATATCAAGTTGATCACATGCTTTAACGAGTGCTTGCGCATGAATTGGCTCAGAATCAAATAATGTTCCATCCAGATCGAAGAAAGCTGCTTTGAATCGTTGAGCTATTTGGTCAACTGAAATTTGATTCGACATGGGTGAACTTTCCTCCTGCTAACAATGATAGCTAGGGTTTGCTAGAATTAACAGAGGAGGCGAGTCATGAGGCTATTTAAAAATATGGAGCCAAGTGTAGATCGTATGGACCAATCTCGTAAGCGTTCAGAAAATTCTCCGGCAAAAAAATCAAAGCACGCTAGAGCTCCTAAAGAATCTGTGTCAGCCAGTGAAATTAGAAATAAAGTTGAAGAGCACTTTAATCCTAAACCTACTAAAGACTCAGTGGAAGTTTCTGAACTTTCAAAAGTCAAAAATGCTAAGGCGATGAAAGTTGAAGTCGAAGAAAAAGAGAATGATGAGTCCACTGAAAAAGAAATTAGACCACCTTCAGATGTCGGTCTTAACGATCCCAATGATCCAACGACAGTTGGAAAGCTTAAAGACGTTCTAAGCAAAGGTGCCTTTAGCTTCAATCCTAAAGAGCGCGAAACTCTAGAGAAAATTTTAAACGATAAATCTTAATCTTTCTTAAGCATTAAGCTGATTTTAGCTATGGTAGCAGGAAGAATTTCAATTAATGGACCCTCTTGTATTGTGGCCGCGCTGTGATCATGCCCACCGCCACCTAGGGCTTGAGCAATCACACCAACATCAACAGTTGCATCAGCTGATCTAAAGCTAATCTTCACATGAGTTCCAATCTGTCTGAACATGCAAGCGACTTTGATATTATCTAAAATTAAAAGATGGTTGATAAAACCATGGGTATCTTCGATATCAACACCGTATTCATCAAGTTGATCATCAGTCATAGCAATCCAGGCGATTGCTTCATCTTTGGACGTTTCAACAGAACCTAGAACTTGACCAAGTAGCCTAACAAAAGAAGGTTTTTTAGTACCGTTAATTAAATTATAGGCTTGAGGTGGCTCTACTCCAGAATCCATTAATTTTGCAATTAAACGGTGAGTATTTGCTGACACTGTTGGGTAGCGAAAACTAGAGGTGTCAATTAAAATAGAAGTATATAAAGCCAGTGCAATTTGAGGAGTAAACTTAGCACCCATGGCTTCAATCAATGTTCCAGCAAGTTCACCTGTCGCTGAAACATTTGTATCAATACAATGAATCGCAGCAACCTCACGTGGACAAGGATGATGATCAACAAAAATCACATTTCTTGCTGAAGCACCAAATTTTTCAACACCTGATCCAACTCTTGAAAGAGAGTTCGTATCAACAACGATTAACAGATCAATAATTTCAGTAGGTCTTTTTTTCCAATCACTAAGTCCAAAAACTACGGATTGAGGGTCCAAGTAGCGATAGCGCTCTAGAAGTGGTTCCTCATTAACACAATGAGCTTGTTTACCAATCTGACGCAAGGCCATACAAAGGGCAATTTCACTGCCAATGCCGTCTGCATCAGGGTGAATATGGGTAGAAATAACAATCCGATTCGCTTTAGAAATCGCATCTGTAAAACGTGAAGTAATGCTCATGAAATCTTATCGGAGATTTAGCTTTGAGACTTGACGGGCGAGTGTTCTAGTCGGTTACAATAAGGCACAAATGTATATATTTGGTTTAGTCTGAGGGAGCAGTTGAGATGCCGAATTCTACCGAAGCAATCGGACTTGTCGGAGTTTCTAAAGCCTATCCCGGCATTAATGCTTTAACAGATATTAATTTCAGTGTTACTCGTGGAAAAGTCCACGGATTTCTCGGACCAAATGGTGCAGGTAAATCAACAACCATGAATATCATCACAGGACTTTTACATGAAAGTGCTGGAACAATTCGTCTCATGGGTCAAGAATGTTTACCGAGTGAGCGTAAAAAGTTGATTGGCTACCTACCGGAGCAACCACCTATTTATCCACAGATGCTAGTTTGTGATTATTTAGAATTTGTTGCTGCTCTTCATGGCCAAAAAAATTCTCAAGCAAAAAATAGCGTAGATAAAGCCGTTGCCGCTTGTGGTTTACAAGAAGTTTTCAATCGTATGATTGGAAATCTTTCTAAAGGCTACAAACAAAGAGTTGGAATTGCACAGGCACTCGTGCTTGGTGCAGAGATTTTAATTTTAGATGAACCTACTGTCGGACTCGATCCAGTTTCTGTAACAGAAATTAGAAACCTGATTCAAAATTTAAAAGGCGAGCATACAGTATTACTTTCGTCCCATCTTTTGCATGAGATCTCATTAGTTTGTGATGACATCACTATGATTAATCATGGCAAGTTAGTTGCGACAGGTTCATTGCAGGAAATCGAACATAGGTTTTCAGGCGCTGAGCGCTTTACTCTAAAGGCAGATCAATTCAGCCAAGAGATACGTCAAAAACTTAAATCAAGCCTTGATGTGGATAGTGAACAAAAAAATGATTCATGGTCACTGCAGACGAATAAAAAAGTGGAAGCTAAGAAGCTCTTAGGGTTTCTAGTTGAGCATAAGGCAGATGTGGTAGAGTTCTACCAAGATAAAACTCAGCTTGAAGATGTCTTTAAGTTAGCGATGAAAAAGGAGATGCCATAATGTCTTCTTTCTTCTCGAATATATGGCTCCTGGCTAAAAAAGAATTAGCTGATTCGTTTAGCTCATCACTTTTGTATGTTTTAACGGGATTTTTTAGTTTGCTGATGGGCTGGTTGTTTTTTAACTACGTCGTCCTTTCGAGTGAGATGACAGCAGGAACAATCTTACAATCGGTTTTTAATCCCATTTTTGGCAATATGAATTTTATTTTCCTATTCTTTGCCCCACTACTAACGATGCATTCCTTTGCTTTAGAAAAACGCCAAGGAACTCTTGGATTGTTATTGTTGTCAAATCTTTCACATATCCAAATTATTCTGGGCAAATTTATTGCTATCGTTTTAAGTACATTGTTTATGCTTTCGTTTACTTTAATTTTACCTTTGATCCTTTCCTTTGCTGGTTATTCTCAATGGGCACTTGTCTTTACTGGCTATGCTGGAATTATCCTTTCCATCTGTTGTTATGTTTCCGTGGGAATCTTTGCATCATCGTTGACTGATAACCCTGTCATCTCTGCCGTTATTTCATTTTGCATTTTAATGGGAATGATGCTGATCGTTTTATCCGCAAACGCAAGTGATAATCCTATTGTCGGTGAAATCTTAAGTTATATCGCTATTCCATTTCATTATGAAGGTTTTGTTCGTGGAGCAGTAAAGTCCTACTCCTTGCTTTACTTTGCCTCGGTGACAGGGTTTTTCTTGTGGCTTAGTGAGCGCTCTCTTGAATCAAGGAATTGGTAAGTAATGAAAAAGAATCTACCATTTTTCTTCGTTACCGCTTCGGCGGTTCTTGTTTGGATGACAACGATCATCCTTTGGATCTCGCTTCCTGCTGAGCTGACCCTAAATATTTCTACCTCGGCGTTAGCGGTTGTTTTATTGATCAGCGCCATCTTAATGCGAGCGAAAGAGTTTAAGACCTTTTATTCAAGCTCAAGGTTTAAAGCATTCAGTGTTAACCTATTTTCAGCTCTGCTCATTTTTTGCATCCTAAGCCTCATCAATCACCTGGCTTATAAAAATCCTTTTCAGTGGGATTTTTCAGCTCAAAAATCTAATACATTAACGTCTCAATCTAAAAATGTTTTAAAGAAAATAACAAAGCCTCTGACTGCACATGTCTTCTCTCCAAAACAATCGCAAAATGCTATATTTAAAATGCTTGAGCTTTATCAATTTGAAAAAAATGATATTACGATTTATCTCTACGATCCTGTCTTACGACCAGATTTGGTACAAAAATATGAGATCAAACAATCAGTCGCCGTCGTTTGGGAGCTAGGGGATAAAACAGAAACAGTTCTTGAAATAAATGAGCTAGGCTTAACCAATGGTCTCATTCGAATTGGTCGCGACCATCTTCCTAAAATCTATTATGATTCAGGTCATGGCCAAAGTTCACTCAGCGATCAGTCGCAAATTGGTCGTTATATTTTAAAAGAATATTTAATCAATTCAAATTTTGCAATTCAAGAAGCTGATACCAAACGATGGAGTGAAGTTCCAAGTGATGCCGATGTCTTAATGATCTGGGGTCCAAAGTCTGACTTTATGGATAAAGAACTCGCCATTATTGGTGAGTTTCTGGACCGTGGAGGCAAGTTACTGATGTCTCTTGATCCAGATCTTAATCTTGATCCGGTCAAAGATTTTCGAAAGTTTTTACTACAAAAAGGAATTGTTGCTTCAAATTCACTTGTTATTGATTCTCTAAATCATGTGAATGGCTCTAACGGTACTGTTCCTATTGCTGCTAAGTATTCAGACGAGCATCCCATTACAAAAGGTTTTCCTGGTCAGGTCTTTTTTCCGTTAACTGGTTTTGTTACTCTTGGAGAGCAGGCACAAGGAACTGAGTTGGTTCTGTCGACTCAATTCCCAGCTGCATGGGGTGAGATGAATCCTCGTGAGTTTGGTGAAGGGAAAGTGAAGTATGATGAAGGGCAGGACGTTAAAGGCCCGGTCGCTTATGGTGTAGCCGCTAAAATTAAGTCAGGTGGACAACTTGTCTTTTTTGCTAATTCAACTTTCATTGATAATGCCTACGCTAAGTACGCAGCCAATCACACGCTTCTTTTAAATTCATTATCTTGGTTAACAGGGGATGATGAACTGATATCGTTTGATCTTCCTGGAGTAAGTAACGAGCCTGTTTTTATTAGCTCTCCGCAATTAGGAACTATCTTTTTCTTTTCCGTTATCTTTGCACCTCTTGCCTTGTTTAGTTTGGCCGTCTTTAACTACCGTCGACGTCGCGTTAAATGAAAAGAAACCTGATACTCACTTTTGTTCTTATTACTTTGGTCGCTCTTACTTGGTGGTTTCAAGAGCGCGGTGGTGAAGTTGATAAACAAGAGCAAGCCAAAAGAGAATTGATTTTTGATCCAAAAGAGTTTGGTGGACTCATTTCCATACATTTCGCCGACGTTGATCTTTACCCCAAAGATGAGAACTTCTTTGTTGGTAAAAGTCGGATTCCAGCTAACCCATATAAAATTCAAGAAATGTTTGAAGCTCTCAATGGCTTATCTGTTATTCGTCGACTCTCTGAAGAGGAAGCTAGAAGTGTTAATACCAATTTAGCTTTTGATGATGAATCAATTATTAAAATTTATTTTAAAACGGTAAAAAAAGATGTGAACTTCTTGATTGGATCCAAACTCGCCACACACTCGGCACGATTTTATGGTCGCTTAGGTTCAACCATATTAATTTTGGAAGATCGAAGACCACTTCTTCAGGCTTATAATCCAGAAGACGAAGGAGAGTTAAAACATCACCGTCTGCACGATATGTTTACAATAAATCCGGAATTCTTTTACGATACAAGATTGTTTACTGAACCTGTCTCTATTGCCAGAGCGACGATTGATAACCCAAGAGTGAGAAGCTCACTAAAGGTGAATTTAAAAACAAAAAAAACTGAGCCGGTTCCTATGAGTGGTTTAGGCTATGACCTAGCTGAATTTGATCGCTGGAAGACTACTCTTGAAGGGCTAGAGGCTAAAACCATCTTTCCAACTTTTGACTTGAAGCTCTTAAAGTCAATGCGTGCCGGTCTTAAGCTCACAACAGTTGACGGCGAGAAAGTAGAACTCACACTTTTTTCTGGTTACGGCTCTCTTCCAGGTGATTTTGTCATTTCAAATCAATCTAATTTTCTCTTCGAACTCGCAGATAACCAAGCAGGAATTTTCTTTCAAAACGTTCAAGACTTTTGGGATATTCGCTTTATTCAACATAAGGCGAACCTTGACGTTTCTCTTTCAAATCAAGAATTAACTGTGGCTTTAAATTTACAGCCTGATCAAGTCTTTAATGTTGAGATTGATCCAAGTCATAAGCTTGAACCAAGACGTGATCGACTTGCTGTGTTCTACTCACTTCTAACGTCAAGACCTCGATATATTACTGATTTAATTGATTTAACTTATAAAGAACATTTTGTGATTAAAGCTGATAATAGGACTGTGGTATTTGGCGAAGTCCCTAATCAATGGGTCTTAGTTGATAGTGCGAATAAGCTAGCTTATTATTATAACAAGCATGACTACCCGGATTTACCGAGTGATCTTAGTCAATACTTTGGATCAAACGAATGATGTCTTTATTTCACGAATATTTCTTAGCTTTTTTACATCCGTTTAAAAACCAAGAAGCTTTGCGCTTACTTCGTGAACGTGCAATGGATGTTTCTGGCACACGTCCACTTCGCTTGGCCGGTGATTTATTCGAGGAAGACGAAATTCCAACTTCTCTCGAGCTTGAGCAAGCTTCAAGTTTAGGTTTTGTTGAAGTTTTAGGTATGTCTTGGTTTTTTGCAGCGATCGAAGGATTTTACGCTATCCTCGCTCTGCACTTAGGACAGGTCTTCTTTCAAAGCTGGAGTGCTCCTAATGAGTTAGCGCTACTGTTACCGATTGAAACAACCATGTATACGCAAAGAGTTCTGCTTACAGCAGCTTTGGCAAAAGTCGTTTTCTTTCCAATGATTTTTTGGTTTTACGCTAAGTTTTGGAAAGTTCTAATTAAATTCTTCGCAGGTTTATTTCAAGTTGAAGGCGATTTAAATAAGATCGTTGATCAAGTCGTAAATCAGTCGATGACGGCACATTTTATGCTCTCAATTCCAATCTTCGGTCGCATGCTTCGCCATCTGTTTGGACTCCTTCATCTTTTTGCCGGGCTTAGGAAGAATTTAAAGATGTCAGTATTACAGTCAGTAGTTATTATTTTGTCGCCGGCCATCATTATGACGATGATCACTTCTTTCTTTATGGTTTCAGTACTTTACCTTTTAAGCGTTTCGTTTTAATTGCAGCGCGTTTTAAATTGAGTAGAAATGTCAGATCATGTGAGCGAAAGCTTATGGCCTAGCTGCTTTGAGTCTGGAATTCTAAGATGCACACACACATAACACGTTACTGAAGGAGTCAGCCGTGTCACCTTTCACACCACTAAGCGGTGGAGCTATTGAAGTCGTTTGCGGCCCAATGTTCTCCGGAAAAACAGAAGAGCTTATTCGTCGCGTACGCCGCGCACAGATTGCTAGACAAAAAGTTCAAATTTTTAAGCCTGGTATCGATACTCGTTACCACGAAAGTGATGTCGTCAGTCACTCTTCTTTATCTATTGCTGCAACTCCTATTAGAGACGCTGTCGAAATTTTACAAAAAATTAATGATACCACTCGTGTTGTAGCTATCGATGAAGCTCAATTCTTTGATAACACCTTGCCAGCTGTGGTCGAAAAACTAGCTCGCCGTGGAGTTCGCGTCATCTTAGCAGGACTTGATCAAGATTCTCGTGGCCGTCCGTTTGGGCCAATGCCTGAGCTTCTAGCGATCGCTGATTTCGTTGTTAAGGTTCAAGCAATCTGTACGGTTTGTGGTGCCAATGCGACTAAAAGCTTTCGTCGTCCAGGTAGTAAAGATGGCCAAGTCTTGGTTGGCGAAGCTGATGTTTATGAAGCACGCTGTCGTTCGCATTTTGAGCCAGATGAAACTGATGAAGAACAGATTCCATTATTCACCGTAGCAATTCAAACCAATCCAGAAGCGACTAATTCTAGGGCGACATAAGAGTTTCATGACGCTACAATAGCGGCTTCAAGGAGCCTCTATGAGTAGCGTCGATGTTTTTATTTCAAAAGAACAAATTGCCAATCGTGTAAAAGAAATTGGTGCATTGATCACCAAAGACTATGCCGATAAGGAAGTTACAGTCATTCCTTTATTGACTGGTGCCTTCATGTTCGCGGCAGATCTTCTTCGTGAAATCAAAGTTCCTGTTGATATTCAATTTATGGCGACGTCATCTTACGAAGGCACTCAGTCCACGGGTGAAGTCAAAATTAATTACGATCTCAAGCGCTCTGTTCATGGCAAACATGTTCTACTCGTTGAAGATATCGTTGATACCGGAACGACTTTAAAAACCGTCATGGAAATTATGAAGACGAGAAAGCCAGCTTCTATTAAGCTTGCCAGTCTTTTATATAAACCTGCTAGAAACATTCATCCTGTCGATATTGATTATCTTGGTTTTGAAATTGAAGATAAATTCGTTATTGGTTACGGGTTAGATTTTGATGGTCGTTACCGTGAGCTTCCTTATATTGGAGTGTATCAAGCATGAAAAGACTTGAAGAAAGTGGAAGTGTCCGCGTAGACCTATTAGGTGGAACCATTGATCTCAATCCGATCTGTCTTATTCTGCCTGATGTTGTGACTCTTAATATTGCGACTGAGTTAAAAGCAAAAGCATTAATCGAAGAAGTTAATCTTGATGGTATTGAAATTGTTTCAAGCGATTACAATACGACAGAATTCTTCTCTCAATCAGATATTACGCCTGAACATCTCGCCAATGATTTTTTTGGACCGTTAAAGTTTGTGATGCAAATTGTTCACTACTTTAATATGACAAAAGGTCTTCGCATTTCACTGGAAAGTGGATCACCTGCAGGAGCTGGTCTTGGTGGATCTTCTGCCATGGGCGTGACTCTATACAAAGCCTTGGCTCGTTGGACTAAGCAAGAGATTGATCCAATTAAGGCCATTAGTATTGTGAACGCTATCGAAGCGAGAATTTTAGATTGTGGCCCAGCTGGTTACCAAGATTATTATCCTGCTTTATTTGGTGGAGTCTTAGGACTTGTTGCTAAGCCGGGTCATGTTGAAGTGAACCAACTTTACTCAAAAGAGTTGGCCCGAAGTTTTGGAAAAGAATTTAACTTTAGTTTATTCAGGACAGACCAGACTTTCTGGAATTAATAATTGGGAAGTTTATAAAGGCTTTTTTGATAAGAACCAAACCGTGCGTGAAGGTCTCAAGAACATAGCCTTGCTTTCAAATCAAGCCTTTTTGGCCATAAAAGAGAAGAAATTTTCAACTTTACCTGAATTTATTGCCAAAGAAGGTGAAATTCGTACAACTCTTTTTCCAGGTATTGTTTCGCCTGACATGGAAAGACTGTATAATAAGATAAGAGCTGACGTTCCAAATCTTGGAATGAAAGTTTGTGGAGCTGGAGGCGGAGGATGTTTTCTACTCATCCACTCTGAGCAAGACAGCAGTTTAGTGAGAGAAAGGGTGGTAGCCCACACTGGTATGAGTGTTCTAGATCTTAAGGTCGCTCAGCCATTGTAATGGTCTCCCTCCAAGGATAGGAGAGGAAGCGTGGAAACCAAGAACATCGCAGGAATGTCGATGAAAGGCGGAAGGAAAGATAATTTCTACTTCTGCTTACTTGAGTTTTATCCCGACTCTAAACGCTGGTTTCTAAAATCATTACTTCAAGTTAAAGACGAAGAAGGTCGCGATGGTGATGATGCCGTTCGCGAATGGATTGAAGACTTTAATCTAAGACGCCTCGTCGTTGATTTTCCTTTATCGGCCCCGGCCTGTCATACCTGTGAACTGGATTGCCCAGGTGTTGAAGCTTGCCCAAAGCCTGAAGTTTCACCAGTTCGAGATAGAATCCATAAGCTTCTTGATGAAGATATGGAGATTCATGAAAATCATCCAAAAACTTATGAAAGAAAACGCAATAGTGATGATGAAATCGATGTGAATAAAAATGTGCTAGATAAAGAAGCTCACGAGCATCTTTTATCCCGTGCCTTTAAGCGTCGTCTCAAAAAAGGCTTTCTTCCTTATTGGAATAGAGGTTTGGATTTTTGGATCTGGCGCCATTATTACGACCAGCTGCTTGATATCTTTAATGCTAGCTACGATTCGTTTGGTAATACGTCATTAATGTTAATCTCTAGGTTTTCATACCTAAGAAGACATTTCCCAAAGAATTTAGAGCTATTTGAATCTAATGCCCCGGTGATTCTGATCGAACTCTTACGCGCTAAAATGATTCTAAGAAAAGATATCGATTTACTGAATGACATTGAATTATGTGTCGAGGCGAGACTCGATATTATTAAGAAAATTGAAAAGCATCTCAGTATCTTTATTTATGATCGCGACCTTGAGCTTTTAGTTCGAAATCCAAGAGCTTTTGAAAGCTTTTTAATGGCAGTCGCAGGTCAAAATATCCAAGAAAGTAAAAATAGAAATCTTCCAGCCTGGACTCAACCCGAAGATACTAAATTTATTGCGCCTAATTTTTAATCATTAAGAAATCTCCACATTATAAAGACATGGCTTGGAAGAATATATCGGCGCAAATGCTAACCTCTTAGTTGTTCCCTTTAAC
This sequence comes from uncultured Halobacteriovorax sp., assembly GCA_964352405.1. GTDB lineage: Bacteria > Bdellovibrionota > Bacteriovoracia > Bacteriovoracales > Bacteriovoracaceae > UBA4207. The sequence continues at coordinate 22,166 of CAYGRY010000025.1, read as the reverse complement.
AAAATTAGGAGGTTCTCTTGAGTTCATCAACACATACAAATGGCGCAGCAGCAGCATCAGATCTAAACTCTATGGCACATAATGTTTCTCAGTACGGTAAAGACCTTGTTCATGCTTCAGAAGAAAAAATTCAAGTAGGAGTTAACTATGCAAAGAAGTATCCAGTTCATACAGCAATTGGTGCTGGAATCGCAGGTTTTGCTCTTGGTTTTATTGTTAAGAGTTTTAGATAGATAACACAATGAGACTAGTTAAAAGCTAGTCTCATCTACATGGAATCTTTATGCTAGATATTCTGATCAAATACCTTTTCAATATATCGGTAGAGTCACGATATAAAGATGTCTGGCTTGGAAAGTTTAAAACTCTCATGTTCAATGAGTCTGGCAATATTTTAAAAAATCTCGTGTTATTCCATATTGGTATTATCTTGTTTTCCTTATCTATCGCTAGTTTGATCGAATTTTCATCCATAGCAATCCAAAGTGGAGGGGTTACCTACTATGTGCCCCTAATGAGTGCCACGGCCTTAATGTTACTAAGCTCTTGGATTTACATTGTGATTAGTCATTACATCCGTAGATTAAAGCGAAAAATCGAAGGTATTAGTCTTAACCTCATATCCACTAATCCCTTTGTCCCCATATTATTACAATTGAAAAAAGAGCAAGCACTATTCACTCAAGGCAATCATCATAACCACACTCACTAGAAGTTTAAGTCTGTCATTATTTCATGCTCTCTTATCTTTATAGAATTTATTGAGTAGAACTCCTCATTGTCATTAAAGATTGGGGGATCAAAATGAAGAAATTACTTATCTTATCTGTATTGCTATTTAGTGGGCTTTCAATAGCTCAAGACAGAGTTGTTCTAAACTCTAAAAAAGCTACTGTTCATGCTGATGAAGCTATCCTTGTTAGAACAGCTGCAACACCAAATAAAGTAAAATTGAAAATGCTAGTTCCTATGGCGAACTCAGCTTGTCTTCAATATGACACTCGTTATGTTATCCGTACTTCAGGTTCTCTTTGTGGATATGCTGTTTCAGAACGTCATGTTCGTGAAAGAATTTGTGTAAAGAAGGACGAGCGTAATCGTTGTATTAAGTATGAAAACAGAGTTAGAGTTGTAAGAGCGAGTACTCCACGTACATGTCGTATCGCTGAAACTTATTGTTCAAACTACGGTACAGCAACTCACCGTGAAGTTGACCAAGTTACAATCAAGTTTAAGAATGCTTCTAACCTTGAAGCTGGTGAAGAAGAAACATTCATGATCAGAGCAAGTCAGAATCGTTATAACAGTTCTGGGATCTCATTCACAATTGAGCCTGTCTCAGTAATGAGTGACTATGAGATTAATGACAATGGTATTTTAGGATTTGATAACTTTTCGATCGAAGCAAAATAAGACTTACTTAAGGCCCACTTTGGTGGGCCTTTTTACTGGCTCATCTTCAAATTTATTCAGACCAAATGAAAGTGTAAAATCTGCCACGCCCAAAAGAAACAAAACCGCACCAATAAACGATCCACTAAATAAAAGTGATAAACCCCAAAACGCAATAATGGGACCACCAGCGCCACAAAGAAGTTTGACGTACATAAGTGCAAATTTCTTTTCTTTGCTCCAAAAATAGTAATTGATAAGGTGGTAAACAAAAGCAAGACCAATAGAGATAACGAGAGAGCGTTGAAAAAGAGAATAAAGAGCGGTGATAAATTCGTCACCCATGGACTCAACGCTGAGACCATTTAATTGCAAACTCATCTGCATGACTTTTTCAAAAAATTCATGATTGCTAAATTTAAAATAGATAAAACCTAAGACGACCACATCAGTTGCTACCAAAAGACTAATCGCTAAGGTTAAATAAGACTTTTTAGATAATCCGGCATAAAATCGTTGTAATTGTTCCATGAATTTTAATTATAGGACGTTTCTATGTGGGTGCAAGCATTCCTTTTACTGGTGTCATTAGCTACGCTTTATTATGGTGCTGAATTAGCTTTAGGATCTGCTGAAAAAATCGGACGTTATTTTCGCTTGTCGCCACTTGTCATAGGACTTGTCATTGTAGGATTTGGAACTTCATTACCTGAGCTTTTTGTCTCACAATTAGCTGCAGCCAGAGGTCGTGGGGATATTGCGCTAGGAAATATTATTGGTTCTAACGTAGCCAATCTTTTTTTAATTCTCGGTATATCAGGAGTGATCGCGCCACTGGTTTTAAAAACTAAAGAAATCTTTAAACAATTGATCATGCATTTAGTTGTAACGCTTATTTTAATTGCTGTGATGACTCAAACAACGTTAACTCCAATTTCTTGTATTACTCTTTTAATGTTCTTTGCTCTTTTCGTTTATATGACGATCTTTAAAAAATCACCTGAAGACATTGAAAAGCAATTAAATACTGAAGAAAGAGAACAAATTGGATTGCAGGCTTGGGTTAAGCTGGTAACAGGTTTCGCCCTTTTATACGGTGGTGGAGAGTTATTGGTTTCATCAGGATCAAACCTTGGTGAACTTGCAGGTGTTTCTCCTTTTGTGATCTCTGCTATTTTCGTTGCCTTTGGCACTTCGTTTCCAGAGCTCGTAACATCATTGATTGCGGTGAAGGAAGGAAAGGATCTCGATCTTGTTACTGGAAATATTCTTGGCTCTAACGTCTTTAACGTCTCTTTAGTTTTAGGCAGTCTTGGTATTTATGATGTCGACACTTCAGCGAGCTACGCCGTAGAGTTATGGAGTCTATTGGGTGCAGCATTATTCCTAATCCTACTTTACTGGAGAGGATTTCGCTTTCACCGTTTTACCGGCGCTATGTTCTTACTCTGTTACGTGGGATTAATAGCACACTGGGTGACAATTTAATTATTCGTATTGGCCGCGCTGAAGTTTACGATCAATATCTTTTTTCGCCGTATCTGCACGCTTGTCATGCATCTTTTTACCTTTGGCTAAGGCAATTTCAAGTTTAACAATCGATTGCTTGAAGTAAATCATCGTCGCGATAATGGTTAATCTTTGTGCCTTCATTTCATGCGCGATGAATTGAATCTGATCTTTTTTCATCAAAAGTTTACGCGTTCTTGTTTCGTCGTGATTGTGAATATTACCAAATTCATAATGAGGGATAGTCATGTTCATGACCCAGATCTCATCATTTTTATCAACCGTCACAAAAGCTTCATTAAGACTTACTTTGCCAGCACGAAGTGTTTTAACTTCAGTGCCCATTAGCTCAATACCAGCTTCAAACTTTTCAATAAGTTGAAAGTCATATCCAGCACGTTTGTTTTTAGAAATGATCTTGATGGCCATAATTAAAACATCATCCTGGCGCCAATGCTTCCAGTCAATACTTCGCCGCCTATTTTATAGCCGGGTGCACCGATTTTACTTCCAGCACTACCATTTTCTTGACCAGAGCTCTTCACCACATCGACTTCTTTAAGCATATGGTACTGGCCGCTTATGCCCCATTCTATATCTTTATCAAGCAGTTTCATCGAGTGAGCAAAGCCAGCCGTTAGGCCAACAACGTCAGTATCAATCGAGTTACCAGATCCTGAAAAACTTCCTTCAATAGGTGTTGGTCGCCAAAAAGCACCGTATGAAAATGAAAGTGAATCAAAGGCATGCCAAACAAAGCCTAAGTGAGCAACAGGTATGTCTTTAATCTTAAGTTTTTCATAATTGTCAGAAGGAAGAATCACTCCACCATTTCGTTTAATAAAAATAGTTGGAGCTTTATAATTACTCCACAACTGGTACTCCGCTGTGGCACTCATTTCAAGCGTTGATGTTAAGCGCTGGTTAAGTGAAAGCCTAAAAATATGTGGGTCATAATAAATCATTGAATCTAGCGTGATGCTAAAAAGCACACTGGTTGGATCATTGATCTCACCATTAGCAATCGCACTAAGATTTGATTTCATCTCTTGTTGATAAGTCAAAGAAACTTGTCCGTCTTCATGCTTTCTCGTTGTGGATAAAACAGCGGCTAGAGTTGGATCAATCTTAGATTTTGCACTCGCTGACGATCCGTAGCTTGCACCATTTAGAGAAGCTTGAGTCGATGCATTAGCACTTGCTTGAAAGCCTAAATGTGCGCCAATCGCGAAGGCCCATTTATCGTCAATGGGATGAGCATAGGTTGCAAAAACTTGAGATCTCTTATGGCGTGAATGATACATCACATATTCAGGTAAGCGGGCATCGCCTGAGTTTGTTTCGGCAAGGCCACCAAAGGGAGCCACGAAAGAAAGTGAAAGAGGTCCGGCGCCTGGAAAAGCAATCGGCAACGAAGCATGAACGATCGTGTGATAAGACTTACCGTAGTCAGTTCTAGCACTTCCAGTTTCGTTAGAGCCTGAATTGGTACTATTTTTTGTGACGATATTATTAATAGATTTAAAGTCAGTAGCGACTGAAGCGGCGTGGGCACTGAAAAGGATGGTTTTATTCCACGCCATTGAAGCTGGGTGATAGTAATGATTACTTGGATCGTTATTATTAAGCGTAGCTTGATTTCCTTGGGCCGCACTAAAGGTACCACTTCCGTAGTACTCAAAAAAACTTGCGTAGACATTAAGTGGTAAAAGAAGAGCAATTAGTAAAACTCTCATTTCTTAGACTCCAAAGAATTAAATAAATGGATAACATCACTAAGCTTAAGCGCTTCTGCGCGAATGGTTCGATCGTGACCAATGGCCGCTAAGGCTGATTCAACCGCTGGCATTTCATAACTTGATTTTAAAACACTGCCTAATTGTTTTCTTTTTTGCGAAAAGAATAATCTTAAAAACTTTTCATAGGCTTTCATGAGATCAAAGGCCACGAGTGGCTCAGCTCTTCGCTTTAAACTTATAACAGAAGAGTCGACTTTAGGTGGAGGCATGAAAGCACCCGGTGGAACTTTGCAAAGAGGCTTCACTTCAAAATAAGCACAAGTTAAAGCCTGAAGCGAACCCATTGAGTTCTTACCTTCACTATAAACCTTATCAGCCACTTCTTTTTGAAACATCAACGTCATGCGAGTGATCGCTGGTGTGGCAATAAATTTGGTTAAAAGAGGAACGCTGACGTTATAAGGTAAGTTACTAACCAAAAGAACTTCTTGTCCTGGGAACTTCTCTTGCAGAAACTCATCCATGTTCACATCTAGTGCATCACCAATATGAATATTGTCTGTGATGGGACGAAGCAGTTCTTCAAAACGCGCATCCATTTCAATCACAGCAAAAGGGCGACCACGTTTGGCCAAAAACGGCGTTAGTATCGCAGGTCCAGGCCCAACTTCGACGATGGCATGATCGCCATCTTGATGATCACTCGTAATCGTTTCAATGATTTTAGCATCTCGTAAAAAATGCTGACCTAGTTTTTTATCGGCGCGAGGAAGGCTCATTGAAAATCCTTTTTTTCGATATAACGCCCGCGCGCATCGACACTTAAACACTGTGGAAATGAAACGGCTTGATCGGAATTTCTAAGAGCGAAGTTGGCAACCATCGCTCCGTTATCAGTACAAAAGCGCGGCTCAACAAAAATCGTGTCGCTATACTTTGCAACCAGTCCTATACGAAGACCTGAGTTACATGCCACTCCGCCGCCGACAACAAGTCGTAGGTTCTTACCAGTTTTATCTTTAGCGATGGCTTTGGCATATTTTGTTTTAAGCACAATCGCTCGAACGATGGCATCTTGATAAGAAGCACACACATCATTTAAGCGCTGATCTTTTGGAAGACCTTCTTTATCAATGAAAGTTCGCATGGATGTTTTGAGACCTGAAAAACTAAAGTTTGCATTTTTTGAATCACGAATCCCGATTGGAAAGTTGATCACTTTAGGATTTCCAAGTTTGGCGTGCTGATCAATGAGAACGCCAGCAGGGTAGCCGAGTCCTAAAAGTTTTCCACCTTTATCAAAGGCTTCACCGGCAGCATCATCAAGCGTTGATCCAAGCGGTTCAAATTCATTGGGGCCAGTAACGAGTAAAAATAAAGTATGGCCGCCACTGACAACTAATCCTAAGTAAGGATAAATGATCTCTTCATGAAGATGAACGGCCTCAAGATGCGCGAATAAATGATTAACTGCCACGATGGGTTTTTTATAAAGAAGCGCTAAAGTTTTAGCGGCATTGAGTCCTGTTAATAAAGGACCTAATAAGCCAGGGTGAGTTGTCACACCAATAAGATCGATATCACTTACTTTTAAATTGGCTTCTTCAAAAGTTTGTTTGATCAGTGGAGAGAGTTTGGCCAAGTGATTTCTGGCAGCAATCTCCGGAACGACGCCACCCCATTCACGTAAAATCGTATCTTGGCTAAAACGAGTGTGGGCGAGGACTTCTGGGCGCGCCGAGTTATCACCTTTAATAAGGCATAACGAAGTATCATCACAACTAGTTTCAATTCCTAAGACGATCATAGAGCGCGCATGCTAGCATGACAGGCATCGTACGTCAGGCGTCATCGTCATAAAAAGGTGAGAACATGCGCTTCATTTTATTAATAATTCTAAGTGGTTGCACGTCATTATTTTATCAGCCCACTAGAATCCTTTACGCCACTCCGGGGCAGCTCAATATTAAGCATGAGGATATCTTCTTCGACGCCAGTGATGGCAAGCGCTTACATGGCTGGTACCTGCATCACCAAGGGCCTAAAAAAGCCAAAGGTTTAGTTACTTTCTTTCACGGTAATGCTCAAAATCTTTCGGCCCACTTCTATGTTTTAGCGTGGCTGACTCAGCATGATTACGACATTTTTATTTTTGATTACCGTGGTTACGGTCTTAGTGTCGGCGAGCCTAGTCCTAAAGAAGTTAACCTTGATGCTCTAGCAGCTTTAAATAAATCACTAGAACTTTTAGAAAAAAATAAAATAAATCACTGGGTTGTTCATGCTCAAAGCCTTGGCGGTATGGTGGCAATGAGGTCGATGGAAGACTTCAAGCAGACGGATAAAATTGATTTACTAATTTTAGATAGCACTTTTGATTCTTATGACGATATTGCGTTTGATAAATTATCAGATTATTGGTTCACCTTTATCTTTTCACCGCTTGGGCCACTTCTTGTGAGTGATTCTATGGCGCCTACGACCTTTTTTGAAAACTACAAAGGACGAGTTCTAGTCACCCATGGGGATAAGGATGAAATTATACCAATGAAGTTTGGTCAAAGGATTTTTGATCGTTTACAGACAAAGAATAAATCTTGGTGGCCTATCGCAGGAGCTGCCCATATCCAAGGCGTCAGTAGTGACGCCGGTATGGATAACTTTAAAAAATACTTAGAGTTTGTTAATCAATAGCTACTAGATTCAAGTTTTGGACAAGCTACCGCTTTAATCTTTTGATCGAGAATCTTTTGATTGATATCACCTGCTAGACCATTTTCATTTTTTTGATACCAGTCTGGAGATTGGTCTTGATTATGACAACTGATACATTTGCCTTGCATCTCTTGGCTTTTTTGTTCAGCAGTTGGTTTTTCTTCAGCAATATGAAAGGGATGATCAGGGTGCTGATTATGACAATTCATACATTGCACATTGGCCATTTGTCTTTTAACTTCAAATTTCTCGTCAAGCGCCATCCAATTCTTTGAGAGCTTCGTGACTGACTTTGGTGGAAGTTCACGAATCGATTTCACGCCAGAAAAAGATTTCTCAACTTCACTCCAATACTGCTCGCGCTTATCGTCTTTTTCAAACTGAGTCATATCGAGTGTGTTGGTAAAACCACTTTCATCCCCAAGACCTAGTGAGTGACAGGTCACACAGGTTAAATTCTTTCCTTCATTGGCCTTAAGTAGGGTTGCATAAGCCACTGAGTGCGCCGTTGAATGCCATTTATCACCTTGAGGTTGGTGACATTCAATACAAGATTTAGCGTCTTTATAAGGGGCAACTGCTGTTGCTGAAGGGACGGATTTATTATTTTGTTGCTCGATCTCTTGCAGGCGAGACATCTCTGTCTTATGCGCTTGAATGAACGCTTCCCATGGATTGTTTTCAATCTTCTGTGACAACGACTCATGAATTTCATGAATCATAAATTCATCTTTATCTTTACTAGTACTTAAATCAAAAGCAATTTCACCTAAGTAATGGTTTTGCGACAAAACTTGAACGATTTTAGTTTTTCCTTCAAGTAGTGGCTTTCGAGTGAACTTTTGTGAGTGAGAACCAATAACCCAATCAAAGACGGGAAATTTTCTGGCCCAAATTTCATCTTGTTCATAACTTGAATGAGACAGAAGAATCAGGCGGTGAAAAGGATTTGATTCATCAAAACCATGATCTTTAACTTCTTTAATGGCGCCTTGAAGTGCAGTGGCCGGTTCAGTAAAGAGAACAGACTGTTCAGGTCGAAGAAGTTTTGGATCACTTAAGCCGATCATATAAACTTTATGTGGACCTTTTTCTAAGACGATCCATTTTTTTCCTTTAATCGGACTGTCAGGCGAGAGATTGGCGGCTAATAATGTGAGATTGGCTTCTTTAAGAATTTCGCCGTAGAACTCCACACCAGCACTAAAGTCTTGATCTCCTGGCACGTGATATTTAAGGCCAAGCTTTGATAGGGCTTTGGCCAAATTTTTAGCAGCAAACTTTTGTGATGTTTCCATTCCCATGGTTAAACGATTCGCTGGAAAAAATGTATCACCAGTATCAACATAGAATTGATCAGTGCCATCTTTTTGAAGTTCACTCATTTGACCAGCGATTTGAGGCAAGCCACCTAAAGGGAAGGTACGACAACCACAGGGATGAGTTTCACCAGAAATATTATGAGAGAAGAGTAGATTGATCTTTTCTGATTTTAATCCGATGACCGTATATTCATCATCGAATGTTGAAATAAAATATGAACATGAAGTGAGAAAAATTAAACTTAAATAAAATGCTTTCACGAAAATCCCATTAGAGCTTTTCTAGCATCTCCTTGGCCGTCTTAACTTGTTTGGCGGTTGGAAATCTGCTGATGAGCTCATTAAGCGTTTGTTTAGCCTGCTCTTTTTGCTTTAGCTTATCAAAGGTACGCGCCAAGAAGAGTAGTCCGTTCTTATTATAACCTGACTTCTCGTGGTCAGTGAAAAGGCGGCTAAAATAGACCAGTGATTTATCGTATTCTTTATCCATATAGGAGATCATTCCTAGGTTATGGATAACTCGAGCCTGCTTAGCGCCTTTGATATTCTTATCAGCCAAAAGCTTAACTAGGATAGGCTTAGCTGTGCCGTAGCGACCTTTGCCATAATCTTCCATGGCCTGATCATAATCATTTAGTTTTTTTTTAGATCCGCCTGAGCCAGAAGAGAGGTTTTTAAGAGTGCCTAGGACTTCTTGCAGATATTTTGACTGCTCTTCAGTTTTAGCTTGAAGGCTTTTATTTGATTCTTCTAATAGTGTAATTCTTTGGTTGAGATTATCAACTTGGGTTTGAAGCTGTACTTGGCTGTTGCGATCGAGCTCGTCGAGCTTGCCTGTAAGAGAGCCAATACGATCTTCAAGATTTTGAATAGTGACAGTTGTATCAGCAACGAGCTTTTGGCTTTGAACCATTTGCACGCCAAGATTATCAACTAATTGTTCTCTTCTAATTTCTTCTTGAGTTTTACAACCAGACAGTACGAAAACAGCAAGTACAGTGAAAGGAATCAAGAATTTCATGGGAGAACCTCTTTAGTAGCGTTCGAGTGTAGCTTTTCTTACGGCATCCATCTCGGCAAGTTCAGAAAACTTTTGTGACAGGGTAGCGTATTGTTTAGCTTTATTGAAGTACTTGCGTTTGTAAGCCGACTTTGCTTTGAGATAATAAAATTCAGCTTTACGGTATGGAGTTGGTGCAAGTGTCTGAGCGTTGGCATTTTTAGCAGCGATGAAAGCGGTTTGCGCAAGACTCATTTCAAGTTTTGGACGAGTTGCAGCTAAACCACAACCCGTCAAAACTAGTAGAAAAATTAAGGCGTAATGCCTAAGCATTACTTAGCAGTTACCACGAAGTTTGCACGACGATTTTGTCCCCATGCAGAGTTATCGTGACCAAAAGCTAGTGGACGTTCTTTACCAAAAGAAATTGTAGTAACTCTTGATTTAGCGATACCCATTGCAACCATATAGTCACGAACGGCTTTTGCACGACGCTCACCTAGCGCTAGGTTGTACTGAACACCACCGCGCTCATCACAGTGACCTTCAACTTGAATTTCAACATCTGAATTGTCTTTAAGAAAAGAAACGTTTCCTTCAAGAGTTGATCTTGCAGAACTTGAAAGTGAAGATGAATCATATTCAAAAAACACAGTGCTAAGACCACCAGCTTTATTTGAATCAGAATCACCGTTAAGCTCAAGGCTAGAATCGCTTGAAGAATCAGGTGATGACATTGATGAATCACTAGAAGCTTTTTTAGAGCTTGATCCACAACCAGTTAGTGCAACTGAAAAACCAAGAATAAGAACCGATAACAATGAACGTAAAGAAACTGACATGGATACTCCTTTGTCGTGAAAGCAATTACTGACTATATTATCAAGTATTTCGTTAATATGATAAGGCAAAATGAGTTTCCTTTAAAGGTGAACAATGTTGCTTTTTAGTGGAGTTGTTTAGGAGGTTATTTCGCGCTGGTTCATATCATTTCATTTTAAAAGTTGTAATTTACCACGATGAAAAAAATTGCAGCCATTGATATCGGATCCAATGCCGTAAGACTTGCTATTGCCGAATGTGAAGGAACGAAACTTGTTATCACCAAAAAGCTGAGAGCCCCACTGAGACTTGGTACTGAGGCTTTTGATAATGGAATTTTTTCTCAAGCAACAATTAAACAAGCTGTAAAAATATTTGAAGATTTTAGTTACGCTATCGACCATGAACACGTTGGTGTAGTGAAAACCGTCGCAACAAGTGCTTTTAGAGACACAAAAAACTCTCAAGATTTAGCCGATGCCGTAAAAAAAAGTTGCGGATTAACTATCGAAGCTATTGATGGAACGCTTGAAGCAACTCTTGTGCGCCAAGCTATAAACACTAAATTAGACCTTAAAGGCAAAAGTGCGCTGATGATGGATATCGGTGGGGGCAGTATGGAACTGTCAATTTTGCATAAAGGTGTCTTAAAAGGCGCTAAAAGTTTCGATGTTGGAACTGTTCGACTGTTACAACAAGGAAATGATCTTTTACTAAAGCGTGAAAAAGAAATTGAAAGTTTCATTCAAGAGCACGCTAGTAAATTAGATCTAACACGTATGATTGGGACTGGTGGAAATTTTAGAGCGATGTTAAAGCTTAAACAAAGAATTACTAAACTTAATAAAGTCGATTTTGTCACTCAAAGTGAATTAAAAGATCTTCATACAATCCTAGAACATACGCCTTATCTAAAGCGTATTAAAAAATATGGCATGCGTCCGGATAGGGCCGATGTGATTATGCCTGCGATTGATCTTGTTTTAATGGTTGGTAAGAAAGTTCCATTTAAAAGAATCTATGCACCCAATGTTGGTTTAATCCACGGGGTGCTGATTGATCTTTGTCAGTACAAAATCTCAAAAATAAAAGATATTACGAATTAGCGTAACGACGTTTCATCAAAGTCTGCTGAACCGAGATTGGTTGGTCTGGATTCTTTGGCATACGCTGCACATAGGTTCCATCTGATTTTAAGTCCCAAGCATGACGATCATCACTGCCTAAGAGTTTTAAATAATCATGCAAGCGAAGAACCAGGTCTTTTTGCGTAATCGGTGTACACACTTCGATGCGATCAAAAAGATTTCGGTGCATCCAATCGGCCGAGCCAATATAGAATTTACCTTCAAATGGTTCAGTACTCCCGTTAGAAAAATAATAAATACGAGAATGCTCTAATAATCTTCCGACAATCGAGATGACTTTAATATTATCTGATAAACCTTTAATCCCAGGCTTGATACAACAAAAGCCACGAATATAAAGAGTGATTTTAACACCAGCACTAGAGGCTTTATATAAAGCTTCGGCTAGTTCAGGATCTTCAAAACTATTCATCTTGGCGATGATTTCAGCAGGTTTTCCGGCTTTGGCAAATTCGATCTCTTTTTCGATATGACTTTTAAATTGTTTGAACATGGTAAAAGGGGCAACCAAAATTTTCTTATAATCACTTTTAAGGGAACGACCCGTCAGGTGATTAAAAACTTCTAGCACTTCTTCAGCGATAGGCTTTCGACAAGTAAAGTAACCATAGTCAGTATAGAGCTTAGACGTTTCTGAGTTGTAGTTACCAGTACCGATATTCACATAACTTCTAATACCGTCGTGATCTTGTCTGACGACAACAATCATTTTGGCATGGGTTTTAAGATCAACCAGACCGTAAGTGACGTGAACGCCTGCTTCTTCAAGTTTTGTTGCCCAACGAATATTACTTTCTTCATCAAAGCGCGCTTTAAGTTCGACGATACAAGCGACCTGTTTTCCGTTTTCCGCCGCTTCAATTAAAGTATCGACAAGTTTTCCTGCCGCATCCGTACGATAAAGAACAATTTTAATCGCTCTAACCTTTGGATCTTCAGCAGCGGTGCGAACAAATGTTTCAACCGTAGAGGTAAATGAATCGTAAGGAAAGTGAACAAGGTAGTCTTTCTTTCTGATGGCCGAAAAAATATTAAAATCGGCTTCAACGTTTGGAATAAAGCCTTTAATACTTTTAGGTACGTACTTTTCATATTTTAGTAAAGGTCGTTGCACATCATAAAGAGCGCCAAGTTTCACATAACTGGCGATATTGGGCATTTCATAAACTTGTTCATCAATCAGTTCAAGTTCATCTTTTAAAAAGTTGAGAACCCACTCATTGGCACCTTTACTATACTCAAGACGAACAATCGGTGCGAACTTTCGCTCACGAATACCTTCTTCCACTAATTCCATTAAGTCTTCAGGCTCTTCAAGATCACTTTTAGAAGCAGCATTACGAGTCACTCTAAAAACACAAGTCCCCTCAATTTGCATGCCGTAGAAAAGGTGCTTGAGGTTCGCAACAATAATTTCTTCGATATTAATGAAGCGGTAAGCATTTTCAATAGGAGATCTAAGTCGCACCCAAGGGGCAATTTCAGTTGGAATCTTAACTCGAGCAAAATCTTTATTTTTTGATTTTGGTCTTCGAATCGCTACACCAATTGACTTAGAAAGATTCGATAAAAAAGGAAATGGGTGACCTGAGTCAACTGCAAGAGGTGTTAGAATAGGAAAAACATTATCTTTAAAATATTGCGCTAAAAACTTTTGTTCATCAGCACTGCATTCATCCCAAGTTAAAAGTTCAATCCCTTGCTTTTTAAGCTCCGGTTGAAGAGTCTTGGCATAATTATTGGAAAAGGTCTGAATCTGTTCCAGTACTTTTGTTCTTAGAAGATAAAGAAGCTCGGTTGGCCCTTTACCATCAAGTGTCAGTCTTGAATCACCTTCTTCAATTTTGTTAAAGAGGAGTCCTATTCTCTTCATCATAAATTCATCGTGATTCGATCGCCAGATATCACAAAAACGTAAACGCTCTAAAAGCGGAGTTCGTGGATCAATGGCTTCATTAAGAACGCGTGAGTTAAACTCAAGCCATGAAAGGTCGCGGTTAACAAAAAGAGTAGGGTCAAATTCACGACCACGAATAATTACTTTCGTAAATTTGGTTGGCTTAAGTGTAGGACGCTTTCTTTTAGCTGCCTTAGATTTTTTTTTAATTTTAGTCATCATAAAATAATATTTTTACCAAGAAAGTGAGCTTCCATTTGTATGCCAAAAACGGCCTGTACTAGAAACATTGAGTTTATCTAAAATTTTAATCAAGCCCTTGGCCGATTGATCAGCGTTAATCTCGCCAGCGCCACCAGTCATGTCTGTTCGAACATAACCAGGGTGAAGTAAGGCCACTGCAATTCCTTGTGGCTCAAGATCATTTGATAAAGATTTACCGGCGCTATTCACGGCACCTTTAGACATGCGATAGCCGTAATGTGAACCCGAAGTATTATCTTCGACTGAACCCATACGTGAACTGACGATGCCAACCTTTGATCCTTTATCAAGACAATCAAGAAGGCCATGGGTCACTCTGAGAGGTCCAACTGAATTCACTTTAAACTGTTCAATAATAGTATCGAAATTCATGGCATCTAAACTTTCATTAAGAAAGATACCTGCGTTGTTAATGAGGATATCAATCTTTCTTCCATTTAATGCAACTTTAAGTTTAGAGATATCTTCAGAATTAGTAACGTCGATGCCAGTAACGACTTCTACACCTAGTTGATCAAGACTCGCATTTGATTTTCTGCATACTGCAATAACTGTGTCTCCACGTTCTTTGTATTGCTTTGTAAACTCAAAACCAATTCCTCTTGATGCACCGGTAATCAAAATGACTGACATATTTAGACTCCTAAAGTTCTCTAGCTGCGTATCTATCATGCCGTAAGTTGAAATACCGCTCAATCTCAAAAAAATGAGCAAAAATTGGTTTGTAAAATCTTTGTCAACTACTCTTGCATATTAACAAAAGGCTCTCATCTTAACTAAAGGAAAGGAAAAACCTAACCAAAACATAATAGGAGGCTATGAGATGAGATACGAATTGACAGACTTAAACCGTGCACTAAGCCCATTTAATACATTGTTTGACTTTGGACTAGAGCGCAATTTAGAAAAATCTTGGAAGCCCAATGTCGATATTCATGAAGAAGAAGGTCATTGGTTATTATCCGTCGATGTTCCTGGAATTCCTAAAGACGCCATCAAAGTTGATGTTCATGAAGGACAGCTTGTGATCTCGGGAGAGAGAACAAATACTAAGGAAACTAAAGGCTATAGTGAAAAACGTTTTGGTCGATTTGAGCGCCGCTTTAATCTACCGGAGAGAGTTGATATTTCAAAAATTACGGCGAACTATGCTCATGGAGTCTTGGAGCTAACGGTGCCAAAAGAAGAAAAGGCAAAGCCAGTGAGTATCAATATTAATGTGACTGATGTTCAATAATTATTTTTGGAGAGGATACAAATCCTCTCCAATTATTTCGCCATTAATCCGCTAAAAAATGAGTGGGCATTTCGACCTAACGTAGTCGAGAGATAGCCACCTTCCTGGACGATTAATGTCGGACGATTAAGCTTTGCAATCTCTTTAGCATTTCGTTCAAAATCTTCAGGTGCCAGAGGCCAAGTTCCGGTTGGATCATTCTTGGCGGTATCAAAACCTAAGGCGATGATGACAAATTTAGGATCAAATTCCTTAATAACTTCTAAGGCTTTTTTTAGATTTGTGAAATAGTGATTCGCCGAAGATTTTTCGATTAATGGCATATTCAAATTAAAGCCAACACCAGCGCCTTCACCAATTTCATCTTTAAATCCACTAAAGTAGGGATAAGCAAAACTTGGATCGCCGTGGATTGAAACTGTTAGAACATCATTTCGTTTATAAAAAATATCCTGAGTTCCATTGCCATGGTGATAATCAATATCAAGCACAACAACTTTTCCATGTTTTGATAAATAGTTCGCGGCTACAGCGCCATTATTAAAATAACAAAAGCCACCAAAGGCACGATGTTCAGCGTGATGACCAGGTGGTCGAACTAATGAATAAGCAAGTCGTTGACCATTAAGTAAGGATTCAGCTGCGCTTAGCGTGCAGTCTACTGCTGCACGAGCTGCCAGGTAAGCATTCTTGTTAAGTGGGGTAAAGGTATCAAGGCAATAATAACCCGCACGAATGGCCATATCTTTTGGTGGGCGAGTTTGATTTCGAATCGGAAAGACGTATGGGTAGATAGAATCTTTCTCTGCTAAATTGGCACAAACATTTTTTAAATAATCAACAAAGTCTACATCGTGAACTTCTTTAATAAGTTTATCTGGAAAAGACTTAATCTCACGCGTGTCAAAAAAGCCGAGCTTGCTAATACCTTTTAAGATAGATTTCACACGCACAGGAGATTCAACGTAGCCTTTAGATCTGACGTGATGGATATCGTGCTTCTCATTAACAAACAGTGCTATTTGTTGATCCTTTAAAATAATACTTTGGTCAACACTTGGCTTGGTTGTTTTATAGATAGGGGCTCTGAGTCTTACAGGATCATCTTTAAAGGATTGAACAACCATTTCAACATACTCAGGCGAGCAGGTTTGTTCATATTTTCTATTGAGGATGGCCTTCACAATTTTCTTTGCGGCTTTTCTCGTTAGTACATCTTTCTTACCAAGACCATCAAACACTAAATAGGGAGGACAATCATCTTCCGGTTTAACCGGCGTTTCATACTTGGTATTGATAATTGGGTAAACATCAAATTGTTCATAAAAGCGTAGTCTCGCTTTATTTTCTTTTAAAAACTTCTCTTCTTTACAAAGCTCTAGCACATCAGGAAGACATTCCATAAAGATACCAACGGAATTTAAAAGTTGTGCTTCTTCTTGAACACGTAAGTAAAGAGCAGAGCCTACACCACCACGAGTCACCTCAGGCGCGATAGAAATAAAATCAAGGTAGCTAAAATTAAGATCAGGCGCATGCTGTAAAATGGCAAAGCCTTTAATCTTATTTCGTTCCGTTTCAGCAACTAGAATTGTTGTACGAAGTTGATACTTAAGTGGGTCGATTAATTTTTTGGGAAGATCATCAATATCTTCTTGCGCCATCAGTGGGAATTGTTTTTTCAAGATGATTTGAATTTCTTTAATGGCTGCTTGATCAATGGGAAGTTGGTAATCGTGAATACGTCTAATACTAAACATTTATTTTTCCACTCTCATGATATAGGTAATGAGATCATCCCCATCATGATAAAAGTCTTTAATTCGGGCTGTTTCGATAAAATTTAAGCGATCATAAAAGGCTTGAGTACTAGCGTAGAGCTCTTTAGAAGAAGTCTCAACTCGTATCAGTTTAGCTTGTGCCTCAATCATTGATTGCTTCATATGATCGATCAGCTTTACGGCCAAGCCTTTTCCTCGCATTTGGGGATGAGTACCAATCCAGTACAAATCGAAAGTGTTTTTAGTCATAGGAGTTGGGCCAAAACAAATAAAAGAAACTAAAGCGCCATGTTCATTTTCATGACCAAAAAAATGATAATCTTTTTGATCGGCTTGATGCAGGTAAACGCCGAGCAGCTCATTGACCACATCAATTTCTTCTTGGTTAAAAAGTTCGATATCATGCAAAAGAGTTTGCATTAAAGATTCATCAGAATTTTTGAGGGCTCTGAGCTTCATTTTATTCCATCGCTTTTAAAACAATGCTCTTAACCAGTTGCTCGTAGCTAAGGCCAACAAAAAGGTTAGCCAAGGTCATGCCTGCACCTGGATCAAGATCACAATTTGGATTCACATCAATAATATAAGGTCTATTTTGCTCATCAACTTTAAAGTCGACTCGACCATAACTAGTCATATCTAAAACTTTTGCCGCCATAGCGACGCTATGATTTAATCTTAATTTAAGTTCTTCACTTAAAATAACTGGCTTGGATGTAGAACGCTTAAAGTGATCCGATTCAGGCGACCATTTTGAAGCGTAACAAAGAATATTATGTTTTGCTGTAATGGTCGGATCGAAAATAATTTCACTGGTACACCAATGAAGATTTTCTTTTTGGCCTATGAAGGCAAAGTTAATCTCGCGCCCTTCAATAAATTCTTGCACTATTAGTCTTCGATTTGATTCTTTAAAAAGAGATTCAACCTTAACTCGAAGTTCATCGATATTCTCAATCACACTTGATTCGTCAATTCCAGTGGAGCCATCTTCGTTATTAGGTTTAATAATATATTTATGGTGCTCTAGTACGACCTTGTCTAAGTCTTGAATCGACTCAAGCATAAAAGAATGAGGAACAGCAATATCAGCTTCTGCTAATCTTTGATTACATAAAAATTTATCAAGCGCGAAGCTTAATGCCTGTGAGCTGTTACCAGTAAAAGGAATTTTTAAGCTTTCAAGTTTTTCGACAACGGCAATTTCATTAGCAGCATCACCATCAATTGATTCACATAAATTAAAGATAAGACTTGGTTGATAAAGATTGGCAGCATCTTCAATCTCTATAACAGATTTAATCGGAGAGATCGTGATGTCGTAGTTGTCATCGATTTTTTTTAAAGCTGTGGCGACATGGAGGGCAACAGTTTCAATGCTTTTTCTGGATTCATAACAAACGACGGAGCTATCCGAAAGATCTGTGGTCAGAGTATCATCATTAAAAATGATCAAAATCTTCATGGAAACAAAGTCCTTCAAACCAACCAGCTAGCTTGTATCCATGAATTTACTCTTTTGGCTAAAACAAGCAAGTTAAATTTTGAGGCTTGAACTTTCTTTGGTAAAATTTCTCCATGACAAAAGAAATGCGTATGACCCCAGATGGTCGCTTTATTTACCCTTGGCCAATTATAAAAGGGGAGAAGTTCCTTATTTCAACACCGGGTGTTCGGGCAGCTCAGTATTTGATCCTTCTTTATAGTAAAGGGTACTTAGAAACGCCGCCGAATTTTGAAAGTAGATTACATTCAGATGAGGTGACTTTAATTTACGATATCCCGTCTAAGGGTCCCGTGATTGCTTTCTTGCCTAAGCGCCTAGAAGATCTAACCTCTGCTACGTCCATTGAAAAAGTCTTGTCTAAAGCTTTGTGGGCGTTTGTAGAAACTCAAGAGCCTAAGCAAGAAAATGCTCTGGCGTTAACCCGTCGTTTTGAAGCCCAACTTTCTTGTTCGAGTTGCCAAGGCTTAGGAATTAGCGATCAAAATATTTCAGATTTTGTGGATCAGGTTCTTTCTATTTAGTGGAAGATTCTATTTTTTTACAATCAGATAATTGCATCGTTTTGGTCTCAAAACTTAGAATAGCATCTGTTTGAGTATTCATAGACAGTAAAAGGCAGGCTTCAAGTTTTTTAGGAGCCCAGTAGACAGCAGCGTGTTTTAGCATGGTTAGGCGATACATTTTCTTTTCAATCGACCAATTCATTTTGACCACAGTCATAGGTTCTGACACAGGTTTGGCCCAGGCGCTTGAACAGATGCATAGGAGTAAGATGATCAACTTCATGGGCTAAATCCTACCGGTTCAGTAAATCCTAGATAGCGAACCATAGTTTCATTAGACTGAGTCATTTTTTCTTCTTCGCTCATAGTGATTTGATCGTAAGGCAGGTATGGATCGCTATTTGAAAAAGCTATTGCTGTGCGCTCAAGTCTAAGAACATTTTCTGGAAAAGGGTATTGAGTTTCAATCGTTTCACCAATCACACCTTTTTGCATTTTTTCTGACCATTGATCGACAGAGACAGGTCCATCCATAAGGGAGGGATCTATGACCATCTTTTGAACATTCCCGTTGGCGTCTTCAACATAAACAATAGGAGCGACATGAAAATTCCAATTGACTTCAGCTTCAGGAACTTTGAGGTCCCCTTTAATCCAAACTTTGTCCACTTCAATTCCTTGCTCTTCAAAACGTCTGGCCATGAGATGTGCTCTAGCGTAACAACCATCAGCTTTATAATCCCAAGCGATATCATCCATAGCACGAGCTTCATTAAAGAGTCGTCTCGCTGTGGCTAGATCGATTGTCATAGGAGTATTTTGCGCTAAAAGCTCACGAGAAAAAACAAAGCTATCATCTCGATACCACGTATCACCATCACGACAAGAATTTTCAGGTATCGCTTCTGGGTTTATAAGCCTGGAAGTTAAAATATTATTTGTAACTTCTACGATTTGTACCATTTCAGCATCGGCTATACTTTGTCTCATGGAGTTGATTCCACTAACTAATGAAGCGACCTCATTAGGATCACAGCTTGAGGTCATTCCAGAAATAACAGAGCGATACTCTGGATTGCTAAAGTGACTTAGAAGTTGCGGTTGTTGAGTTTGGATTGTGGGTCGTTGTCTCGATATTTGTAGTTGTCTGATTCTTTGTGTGTTTATACTTTCTTCAGATGGAGCAGCGTAACTACCTAAACCTGCCATCATACCGCCACCCATGACCGGTGTATATTGGAAGTATTCCATGATTGGCTTATCTCGATTCTCTGTGTTCCAAACAAGGTTTACTGATTCATTTTTTTGAATTTGATTCGAATCATTCAAAATCATCAGCGTTGCCTGACCAAACTGGTTATCGATATAAAAACTATTTTGAGGATCAGCACAGCGGTAGATCGGACAGGTTAAATCACCATTGGCTTTAACTTTTTCACAGGTTGATTTTTTATCACCTTCCATTTCAATTTCTATCTTTGGTGGATTTACATTCTTTTCAGCAATTTCCAATCGGGTTTGAGATAATTCGCGCATTTCTTGTAGTAACTTTAGGGCTTCAAGGTCTGACATCCCATGATCCATATACTTCAAGCTTCCAACTGCACTTATATAATTCATGAGATCTGATCGATGAGTCGATCGAGGCGCTGGCATCGGCCCCGATCCTGATCCTGGAAATCCAGGTCCGTATCCACCCATTCCAGGAAAAGGGATGCTGGCGAAAATAACCTGGCCCTGCGACTTGACCTCCTTAAGACCGACGAAGGTATTTATATCTCCACTTGGACTTAGGCTAATAGCATGAGCAAAGGATTCATTCGCTTGAACTAGATACCTTGATCCGTCCGGACTAACACAAGCGGCGGGAATAGAAGTTGATTGACTACAATCTAGTGAAGTTCCATCAAATAAAGTCACTTCAATGCTTGATTGTGCCCAACAAAGACCACTGTAAATGAACAGAAAAAGCCAACATTTCATAGCTATTTATCGGGAAAGTGAGTGAAAGAGTTGAGCTTTTAGAATCAAAATACTATGAATAAAGACGAACAATGCCTACCTATTTTCAGATATTTAGCTTATTAAGAATATAAATAAACCTCTCCTTCGAGAGGCTTTTATTATTTTAGATTAACACTCAGGATAGCCGAACAATGTGACGTCGTAGATTGTTTTAGTTTCTGTATCAATAATCAAAAGCCCTGGAAATGAAACACCACAAACATTTCCACCAGTGTTAGACGTAAAGCCAAACTCAACCCCTGTTGCGCGCATATTTAAAATATGACCATTAATTTTATAAAGCTCAGCTTTACTTGGTGTTTCCTCTGAAGCGAAATCTTCATCGCCGTGAGAAGACACAAAATCAAGTGCTTGCTTCATAGAGAACGTGCCCCAAACAACATCATCGATATCAGGTGAGTTAGAGTTAGAACCATCAAAATATTCATCGGTCAATTCTTCGCCGTCTACCTCAAGATAATACTCTTTGATCATCTCTTTAACGCTTGAACTTTCAGTTTGAAAGTTTTCACAGGTAACTGCAAGCTTACAAATTTCTGCGGTATTTCGACTGATGATTGAATCAGCAAAGCTGTTTGCACTTATGAAAAGCGCCACACCTAATAGTAATGACTTCATTTGATCCCCCAAGTATTTTTTAAGAATCTATCGAACCGACCCTGCTTTGTATGGTAGGGTTGTAAAAATTACTAGTTTAGACTTAAGGATATTTTTGAATTCAGTAATTATTCAATGATTTATCAATTTAATGCTAAAATTTCAGGATAAATATATAAAGGACTACCAATGTCAGATGAATCAAAAAGCTGCCCCAAATGTAAATCACCCTACGGTTATAAAGATCAAAGTTTATGGGTTTGTCCAGAATGCTCGCATGAATGGAGTGAAGAGGCAGTGGCAAGTGAAGAAGCTAAGCCAGTTGAAAAATTTCTAGATGCTAACGGTGTTCAACTTCAATCAGGTGATACTGTTCGAGTCGTCAAAGATCTTAAAGTCGGTGGCAGTACTATTAAATCAGGTACAAAAGTTAAGGGTATTCGATTACTAGATGAACCCGTCAATGATCACGATATCTCTTGTAAAATCGATGGCCATGGATCTGTTTATCTAAAATGTTCAGTCGTAAGAAAGGATTAGGATAATAGCCATTATTTGGCCTAATCAGTCGAAATCACGCTCGAACATTGAGCGTGCTAAATGCCTAATAACATGTTAAAATCCCGACTGCTTACGTTTCTCGCAAGCTCGTTTTAATTGGGGGTGCCCTGGTTTCGACGGGGTGTTTGGCGGGGATCCGGGCGTGCC
>CAYGRY010000024.1:0-36323 GCA_964352405.1 uncultured Halobacteriovorax sp. | reverse complement strand
ACTCAAGTCTGACTCTTTAACAATTTTACGTTTTGTAATTGGCGAGTTTGTTGAAGCATAAAGATAGAATGGCTCATAAAAAAGAACACGCTCAATATTATTGTTATTCTTAAGGGGAGTAACTAGAAGACCAGCATCGATTTTATCCCTGGCCAGTAATTCAATAATCTCGTCAGTCTGATGCTCTTCGATGGTTAATTCAATCTCAGGGTACTTCTTCTCAAATTGATGAAGAAAGAGTGGGATGACATAAGGGGAGAGAGTCGGAATAACGGCTAACTTAAATTCTCCGCGAAGCCCGGCGTCTTTATTAAGAGCAATTAATGCTAATTTTTTATATTCATTAATGACAACTTTGGCTTGTTCAATAATAAGTTTGCCCTGCTCAGTGGCCATAATAGGTTTTTTAGAGCGATCAAACACTATAATACCAAGTTCTTCCTCGAGCTTTTGAAGTTGCATTGAAAGAGAAGGCTGAGTGACATTACATTCGCTCGCTGCTTTACCAAAATGACGATGACGATCGACTGCGAGCATATATTCTAATTGTGTAATGGAAGACATCAAAACCTCGATAGTAATATCTTATGGCTTTTTAATTATGGTTGTTTAGGCTTATTATGTCAAAAGCTTTGAAAAGCTCTCTTCGTACACAGGTCTAGTTCCATGACCTTCAAAGAGAATGAAGCGATCGATATGGCTTTTAAGGGAAAACGAGCGATTAAACCAAGTATCAATTTCGCCTTGAATTGGTATATTGCCTCTGGTTCTTGCGATGGTCCAATGAGGCGTATAAGCCTTAAAGTCTAGGGGAATCCCCAAACTCTTAAGTGTGTCTCTAATACGTGCAGCAAGCTCTAAAAGTTCTGGAGAGTGCTCAGGCTTAATCCATAAAACGGAAGGATGTTCTTTACTGTCAAAGGCATCAATTGATTTAAAGGTGAGATCAAACTTTGAGTATTCAAGCTCAGTTAAAGCTTCAACTAACTTTTCTTTTTGAGATCGTCTAAGTCGGCCAATAAAACATAAAGTCAGATGGTAATTGGCATCAATAACCCAATCATACTCAGGTCTTTCATTTTGGAAGTCTTTAATAAAGCTCGGATTCAAGCCAAGCCTGATTCCGACAAAGAGTCTTGGTGTTAATGGATCTGGATTACCATTGTCGTATTTATCTACACCTCTTGCCATGGCATGGGCATGATCCATTGCTGCTAATGAGACCATTAAATCCTTTTCAATTTGCTCGCCCTCAAGATCTCCTAAAGCGCGCGCAATAGCTTCAAAAGTACAAAGTCTGCCTTCAGCCACTTGGCGTCTTAAGCGGTAGAGAGAAGGCGATGCCGCTGCTAGTTTTACGGCTTGAACATTTTGAAGAGCGGGCTCTCTTTTAGCGACTCGCTTTGCCTGTCCCCAAGAACCATCTGGTACGATCAAGTGAGCATGTCTTCCGGCTAAATACTCAGTAAGCTCTTTAGATCCAATCGCCAGTGCATCGTCTGATGGAAATAGTACTAAAGGCACACTATCATCATTAATGATGAGCTCTTTTGAAGCAGATTGATCCTTCATCCCTCGTAAAATGATTTCACAATTCTTTAAAACTCTATTGGCAACAACAGCAGTATTACTGGTCAAAAAACGCTCACGACGATGCATGATTATACTAACTCGCGTTTTATTCTCGACATGGATGAGACGCTGACAGTAGCAAAGTTCTTTAGGAACTTGGCATTCTTCACAGCGATTGAGTCCTCTTCCTATTTTAACCATGATTAACTCGAAGCCGATTCATAACGAATACGAGCTTTCTCCCAACTAAGATGAAGTATAAAGGCAAAGACAACGACTGCTACAATTAACCAAAGAATATAATGCCATTTGGTGTGATCAAAAAGAAAATGCATGGGAGCACTTCCAACAAGTAAAACAGGCAGCAGCGTCATTAGGACTTTCTTTGCGATGCCTCTATAAATAAGATCAGGCCATCTTGATAATGATTGCAGTTGAAGGCGAATAAAGTTGATGCCAACACCTTCTGTGGTCCAAAACATCAAAAGAGCTATCGCCATTTCTAAGATAAAGCGAAGACAGACGGATAAAAAAAGAAGAAAGGGCAGCGCTATATAATCGACGTATGTAAAATTAAGCTTGTCAGCAAAATAGAATAAAAGCGCGATATCGATAACTAAGGAGATAACACTAGATGGTCTTAGATATCTGAAGAACATTGGTAAGAATGAATGAACTGGTTTTAAAAAAGTAAAATCTAAATTACCGGCTTTAAGATCAGTCGAAAGCATCCAAAAGTTTGAGGACAGAACTAATCCCTGAAAATCGTCGATGATAAGCATGAAAACGAGGAAGAACTGCAACTGATCTCTGTTCCAATTACCAAGTGCAGGAATATGATCAAAGAGAATAAAGGTTGTACCAAGCGCACTTAAAGTGAAAATGGCATCAACCACAAGAAGTAAAAAGAAGTTAAGTCTAAAAGACAACTCTTCAGTTAGAGAGCAGCTAACAAAATTTCGATAAATATTGAAGTAGTTTAGTACTGACTTCATCACATTCCTGCGGCGGTAAAGAGTCTAAGTCCTCTTCGCCAGATATAGGTATTAATAAAAAACATGGCCACAATTGAAATTGTTATTGTTATTAGGCCTTGCTCTAGTCCTTGCATTTTGCCCATTAACAAATTGATCGGTGTGTAGGTTAATGATGGGAAGGGTGTATACTGTAAATAATTTTGCGCCCATGCTGGAAAGAAGCTGATGGGAATAATGGAACCTGAAAGA
Source organism: uncultured Halobacteriovorax sp. (assembly GCA_964352405.1). Taxonomy (GTDB): domain Bacteria; phylum Bdellovibrionota; class Bacteriovoracia; order Bacteriovoracales; family Bacteriovoracaceae; genus UBA4207. The sequence goes on along the minus strand of CAYGRY010000024.1, from coordinate 33,525 downwards.
AAGTTTACTAATAACTGAAACATCACTCGCATCGTCCAAGTTTCTTCAAGCCAAAATGCAAGTAGTCCTGTTGTGTACTGGACACTAAACCAAAAAATTCCAACTAGACTGGTGTAGGCAAAAGCAATCATTAAGTTTGAAAAGCTTGGCAGACTCACTAAATCGCTAAAGCAAAGTAAAGCTAGTGTAAAGATCGCTATCACGAACTGAATGGTTTGAAAGGAGATAAAGCTTGCGGTGTGAAATTCCCAAAAATTAAAAGGGTAGATGAGGTATTTAGACATTCTGCCAAAGCGAATATCCTCACCTAAGTTTACCCCATTAGAAGACTGGGCCATAAGAACAACGATTAAGGCCCAAGCGTGATACTGAAGCATTTGTGGCAAAGAGTAACCATTAATGAGCATCTCTTTGTCAGTATAAACAGCATTCCATAGACTGACTTTAATAAAGTAGAAAACCAAAGCCGGTCCGATAATCAATAAAAAGAAATTAAGACGATAAGCCGTCACCATTGACCAGCCAATACGAATTGTCTCAAGCCATTTTTTTAAATTACTCATGATTAAGAAGTTCTGGTCTTAACATGAGCTGCTTCATGACTCGCTCAATAGGAAGTTTTTCTGTTTGAAAATCGATCACATCAAAATGCTCTAAAACATAACCGCTAAAACCTCTAAGCTCTTGCTGAGGTAAGGCTAGTTCAACGCTTAATCCATTTAAATCCCATTTGGCATTGTATTTTTCAAAGGCAGACTTATCACTAGGACTCGTTTCAAAATTAAAACTGACCACTTTATCTGTGCCAAGGATCTTTTCAAAGTCTAAGATGTCTCCATCAAATTTCTTTTCGCCGTTCATGATGAGAACAAGGCGTGAGCAAAGGGACTGAACATCTTGCATATAATGCGAAGTTAAAATGACGGTTGGGTTGTACTTTTCATGATAACTCTTGATGAAATTTCTAATAGCATCTTGAGCCACAAGATCAAGTCCAATCGTCGGCTCATCTAGAAAAATAACTTCAGGCTGATGTAAAAGAGAAGCCATCAGTTCAAGCTTCATCCTCTCTCCAAGAGAAAGTTTTCGAACATGGACGTGCAGAAGCTCTTCGACATTTAAGATCTTCGCCATCTCTGCCACTCGCTCATTAAAATCAGCGGTTGGTATTTCATAATAAGCTTTAATTAAATGCAAAGAATCCATGGCAGGTATGTCCCACCAAAGCTGGGATTTTTGACCCATTACTAAGGCAATCTTTTTTCTAAATTCTTTTTTACGATCAAAGGGATTAAAGCCTAATACTTCTAACTCACCACTACTTGGAACAATGATACCTGTGAACATTTTCATTAAAGTTGTTTTACCGGCACCATTTGGCCCAAGCAGTCCAACGATTTCACCTTTACCAATTTCTAAATCAAACGCATCTACTGCATTTTTTTCAATAAATGATCTGTCCCATAAGGATTTGATGGCACCTTTTATTCCAGGTTGCTTCTTATAGCTGACGTATTTCTTGATGAGCTTCTTAGTTGTAATCATGGCAAGAATCTATGAGATTTATGACTCTTAGTCTAGAAGTTGACGCGACGACATATTCGACATAAAAATATTGAGCAATGAATCATAACTGTCATTATTTCAACCAATCTGAGTGCCTGTCCTGTGAAGGATTAGGTGTTGGCCTAGCTGCATGGCGAACTAAGTCCCTAGAAGAGATGCAAGCCTTGCTACCATCAGCGAATTGGTCTGAGGCGACGTTGTGCTCAAGTGCTTTTGGATCGAGAAATAAAGCTAAATTTGCTGTTGGCGGAACCATCCTTGAACCTAAACTTGGTCGCTTTACCTCTTCGGGTGATGTGATTGATCTAAAAGATTGCTCCCTCTATTCACCAGCGATAAAAAATATTATTCCCTCACTTTACCAATGGATCAGCGATTATAAATTACATCCCTATGATGTTTCTTCAAAATCAGGGGAGCTCAAAACGATCATCATTGTTGAAGGAATTGATGGCTCCTTAATGATTCGTTTTGTGGTCAGATCTAAAGAATCACTGGATCGATTACAAAAATTAGCTAAATCAATAGCGATGACTCGTTCTCAAGATGTTGTTTCTGTTAATCTTCAGCCACAAGCTAAGGCCATCTTAGAAGGGGATGAAGAGATTGTTTTATCTGAGCTGTCTACCCTTAGACTTTCTTATAACGGTATTACATTAAAGCTTCCGACTCAAAGCTTCGTACAAACCAATCATGAAATAGCTTCGAAGCTTTATCTTAGGGCCAAGGAGTGGACTCGAGATATCTCTGGCAATATCTTGGAACTGTTTTGTGGTATCGGTGGATTTAGCTCTCATCTCATCCAAGACAATAGAAAAGTTGTAGGAATTGAATTATCAGCTTCTGCCATAGAAGCGGCTAAGTCTAGCATTCCTGGTGCGAGCTTCATTGCCATGGATGCATGGGAATATATAAAAACCAGTGAGACGTTTGATCTTATTGTGGTGAATCCTCCAAGGCGCGGTCTTGGTAAAGATATCTGCCAAAAGATCGTGCAACTCAAGCCCAAATACTTATTGTATTCAAGCTGTAATCCTCAAACTTTTGCAGCAGATTTAAATTTACTTGGATATAAAATTTCTAGGATTGAAGCTTTTGAGATGTTTCCCTTAACCAATCATTGGGAAGTCTTAGCGCTTCTTACTCTTCAGGACTAACCACTGCAGGGGCTCTACCGCCACCACTTCTTCTGACTATTTCATAGCGAGTTGATCCAAGTCCAGCAAAACCATTTGACGTTTCAATGGTATCAAATAATCCGTTGGTCATGGAAAGCTTATAATCAATTTTTCTAGCATCCTTATCTTTTTGTAAAACAAGTCTGAAGCTTTGATATTCATCACCTTCTAGCACACTCGCTCTTTCAAAATTGATGGGAATCGTCTTTGTGCGTTTTTCAGTTTGCCAAAAAAGACAACCAAAGCCGATTTGTCCTGAAAGTGGATTTTGATACGCCGTTGTTCTAGCGCAAACTCTTTCTCCGTACTCAATTTTCAATTTGATTTTCTTTGGAGTGTTAGCTGTTCTTTTAAGGGCAATTGTATATTTGTCTCCACCTGTATAATTCGTGGCGACTTCTAAACTTTCAGAATTTAAGAGAAGTGATTTTTGAATTGTTTCTTGATCGAGTTCTCCTGCACATGTCTCACAATACTCAGTGGGAGATGATACTGATCTTTCAATCTGCTCAGTGACATCAGTGAGTTGTTTCACATTGATTTCAGTGGCTTGAATAAGAAATGGAAATAACAGCATGATAACGATATAGTTCATGAATTCTCATCGGATAAATCGAAGATTTTATTACTCTGACTAATTAACTCGGAAAAGAGATAAGTATGCGTAAAGTTGTGATTCACAGTGCTGGCGGTTATGAAAAACTTAAAATAGAAGAACATCCTTCGCCGAGTGCTAAAGCGGGACAGGTTAAAGTTCAAGTGAAGGCAGCAGGTATTAATTACGCCGATATAACTGTTCGTTGGGGTTTATATGAATCGGCCAAAAAATTTATTGGTTGGCCCATTACTCCAGGCTTTGAGTTTTCTGGGATAGTGCTTGAAAGTCACGATGATAAGTTCAAAGTAGGCGATAAGGTTTTTGGAATTACGTTGTTTGGCGGCTATGCCTCAGAGATTGTGATACCTGCCCATCAGGTTTATCACTTGCCAGCTTCGATGAATTTCTCTGAAGCTGCAGGCTTTCCTGCAGTTTTCATGACTGCTTATCACGCTTTGTTTCAAAATATTGTGGTCAGACCTGAAATGACCGTTCTCATTCATTCCGCTGCCGGTGGAGTAGGAAGCTCACTGGTTCAGTTAGCAAAAGTTTTTGGCATGAAAGTCGTCGGTGTTGTAGGCAGTAGTCATAAAGTTGATATCGTACGAAAGCTTGGCGGCGATGAAGTGATTGATAAATCGAGCCAGGATCTTTGGGCCAAGGCAAAAGAGATATGTCCTGAGGGCTTTGATGTGATCCTAGATGCAAACGGTGTTGAAACGTTAGGAGATAGTTACAAAAACCTACGTCCAACAGGAAAGCTTATTTGCTATGGTTTTCACACCATGATGCCAAAAACTGGCGGCCGTATCAATTGGTTCAAACTTGCCCTTAATTGGCTTAAAACACCACGCTTTAATCCTCTTGATATGACCACCTCGAACAAATCAGTAGTAACTTTTAACTTATCTTTTCTTTTTGATCGCATGGACCTACTTGGTGAAGCCATGGAAAAAATGATGCCTTGGCTTGAAGAAGGAAAAATCAAAGTGGCCAAAGTTAATGAATATAAAGTTGAAGATGTAGGTCTTGCCCATGCTGATTTAGAGTCTGGAAAAACAATTGGAAAGCTTGTTTTAACTTTTTAAAAAAGTTTTAACGAATCAGGAACTTTGATATCCACTCTTTTTTTAGACATCGGACAATCATAGGCCAAACGATAAGCTTGAAGCCTTAGTCCTTCACGGTTCTTATTATTTTTTCCATAGATTGGATCGCCAATAATAGGATGACCAGATTCATTAAAATGTATTCTTATTTGATGGCGTCTTCCTGTTGCCAGTGAAGCTTCAACACGAGTAAAGCCACCGCAGCGCTCTAAAACTTTCCAGTATGTCTTAGAGTATTTTCCATCGATATCTAGTTCAATTTGGCCTTCATCGCCTTCAATATCACCTAGAACTTCAGCAAGATAAACTTTTTGAACCGACTTTCCTTGCCACAGTCTTGAGAGTTTCTCGGCCGATTTGTCGGTATAAGAAAAGACCATGACTCCAGATGTTTCAAAGTCGAGACGGTGAATCAAATGAACGTGAGGCTTAAGCTTTTCGATATGACGAATGATTGAGCCTTCATCTCCCCATTTTGTTCCTTGAGAGAGTACTCCTGGCGGCTTATACCAAATACCAAAACTTTGTTCTTCATAAATCACATGACAGCCTGAGGTATCGGCTGGAACTAAGTTTGGATCATAATGAAACTCAACACGATCACCGGCAAATAAATCAAACTTGGCACGACGAACTCTTTTGAGTCCTTTGTAGTTCTTTCTCTTGATTTGGCAGCAACCCTGAGTGAGGGCGCGCTTTAACATAGCTTTGGACTCGCTGGTTTTAAGCGCCAAATAATCTGCCAAAAGCAAAGGTTCGCCTTTGACGACAGTGCCAATAAATTTAAGAGGTTTTTCCATGGCGAGTTTGTAACTGTGACAGGCAGCCTTGGTCAACACCCCTAAATTATGTATACAGTCTTATATGAATAAAGAACTCGTCCTTGATCAGTTAAAATCCTGGCATCAAAAGCTGTCTCAATTTTTTGAGCAAAGTTTTGTTAAAAATCAAAGCCTTATGAAATGTGCTAGCGGATGTGATCAATGCTGTAGGGTAGAGCGCTCAGTATTTAGTGTCGAGGCCGAATTAATCAGGCGCTATATCAAACAGTATCCACTTAGTCCTAGGCCAGAGAACCCCGCTGGGATCTGTGCTTTTTTAGATAATGGTCAATGCACCATCTATGAGGTTCGCCCAAGTATCTGTAGAACTCATGGTCTAGTCATCCAGCAAGAAGATGGCATCAGTCACTGTGAACTTAACTTTGAAAAGACTCTTCCAGATAAGAGTGATTGGCTATCTGGAAAGACCAGCGATACGGTGATTTCGACGCTTCAAATCGCTTATGAAAAGCTAGATGAAGGGCAGAGTCGAATAGAGCTTCGAAATTTATGGTGCGAATTGACGAAAGAGGCTAACTAGACATAAATTAGGCATAATATTAGAGCTGAATATGGTGAAGTTGGTGAAATTCCAACACTGTCGCGCAACGGTAAAGTCCGATCCCACCAGCTTATTTTCCCGCGAAAGGACTTATGAAAAGACTTACACTCATTCTCTTCTTTTTTTCACCTCATTTATTGGCCCAGACCTTTACCGTTATTGGTGATCGAATCGAACTTCCATACAATCGATCAACCAGTAGTAGCGTCGTTTATGAACAAGAAGATTTTAACTCTAAAACAAATCTAAGAGATGTCCTGCAAAATATTTCAGGGCTCAGTCTTGTTGAAAATGGTCCTTATGGTGGAACTTCAACATATTTTCTTCGAGGCTTTGGTCGTGGTCAGGTTAAAGTCTATCTAGATGGAATCGAAATCTCAGATCCAACTGATATTGATCGAGGACTACAGCTACAGCATTTTCCTCTTACGGGGATTAAAAGAATAGAGGTCATTAAAGGTGCTCAAGGAGCTCTCTACGGCGCCGATGCAAGTGGGGGAGTCATCCTTCTCACAAGCGATGATTCAACGAAATCAAAAATGCATGCTAGTATAGCCTCAAACGAAACTTGGAGTGGAGGTTTTTATACTCAGGCCAAGCAAGGTGATTGGGCAATCAAAGGAAGTGGCGATCTTGTTTCTAGTGATGGTATTTCAGCTTATAACGAAAGCAGAGTTTCTGGAAAGGCCGAGAATGATTTTTATCTAAGAAGAGATTTAAATTTAGCCTTAATTAATAATAAGTATCAAACTGGTTTAAGAGTTAAAGTTGTTTCGGCCAAGCAAGATATCGATAGTAGTTTAAGCGGTGATATCGTTAACAATGATCTTTCTCGTTATGACCACAGAATTTATTCTGCCTTTAGTGAACAAAAATCTGATTCTGGGCATTTAAAATCAAAAGTCACAGTAGCTAGATCAGAAATTAAAAGAACGGTTCAAACTAATAATTTTGAAGGACATGTCGATCAAGTTCATCTTGAACTGACCTGGCTTGCCAGTGAATTATCAGCAACAACATTGTTTAGTGATTACTCAAAAGACTTCTCAAGTACTTCAAGCGAATTTAAAAATAAAGAACAGGAGAATATGGCACTTGGTGTGTCTCACTTTCTATCTTTAGGCCGATTTTTTTCAGATCAAAGTCTAAGAGTTGATAAGGCCCAAGCTTACGCTACTAGATTGAGTTCTAAATTAGGTCTTGGTTTTAATCTAAATGAAAACGTTACACTCAAATCTCAGCTTGCGAGCGGGTTTAAAGCGCCAACTCTTTATCAGAGATTCTCTAGCTTTGGTGGATCTGAAAACCTCAAGGCCACGACCACAGAGTCGGCACAACTTGGGTTGGCTTATACGAAAGAAAAAATTCAAGCCGAAGTTATGAGCTTTATAAATAGGTCCGATAACCTTATTGATTATAATCAAGCCTCTTCGCAGTACTTTAATCTTGGTAAGACTAAAACTTACGGAGTTGAGCTTAGTGGTAAAATAAGCTTTGATAAAATGAAGTTTCAGTCATCAATTACGTGGATGAAAGCACGAAACGAATTAACAGGCGTCGATTTAGAGCGCAGACCTCGTTGGTTTAGTACAAATGGTTTGGGCTACTCTGTGCGAGATGATCTTGAACTTAGAGCAAGTCATCAAGCCGTTTCCAAAAGGTATGATCAAGGAAAGCTTCCTTATTATGACACTTATAATTTGGGAGCAACCTATTCAGTTCAAGAGAAATTTATCGATTTAGATATACTTAATATTTTTGATCGTGATTATGAAAACGTTAGATTCTACGGAACACTTGGGAGAAACTATAAGCTGCAGTTTAGGTGGAGCTTATGAAAGCCTACGGCCTAATAGTTTCAATAATTATTCATCTCATGGGAATTGTCGGTTTTGTAGTGGTGGAATCATCAACGATCTCTGCTAAAACAAGCTTAAGCTCACTTAAAGTTAATATTTTTGAAAGAAAAACTGAAACAGAAACTTCTAAGTCTAATGCTTCGATCCAGCCAGTTAAAAAAGTTACAAAGGCTGATTCAGGAGTTGAGGAAGTAGAGGCCGCAAAGTTAATTAGTACACTTGAACCTGAATATCCCTGGATCTCACGAATTAATAAAGAAGAGGGACTGGTGAGATTAAAGGTCACCTTAGATGAAGCGGGCCTTCCATCTTTAGTCGAAGTGATCCAGAGCTCTGGTTACAAAAGACTTGATGAATCTGCTGTCATCGCTGCTAAACAAGCTCAGTATTTAAATAAAAGTGAAAAAGAGGTTTTGTTGCAACTTAACCTCAATTTTGAATTAAAGAAGAAAAATTGAAGACGTTATTATTACTCTCGCTATTAAGTTTTAATCTTTATGCACAGACAGTCGTATCGACGTCGCCTGCGTTAAGTGAAATTATATCTACTCTAGGCTTTGAGAAAAATATTATCGCTAGAACACCGTATTGTCTTGATGCTCAAGAAGCGCCAAAGGTTGGCACGGCCTTAGAACTTGATATAGAAAAAGTTTTATCTTTAAAGCCAGACCTCGTTTTACTACAAGAAAATACTGAATCGAAAACTTCTATCAATCTTAAAAAGTTAAATATTAAATATAAAAATTTAAAATTAGTTAGTCTGGACGATATCTATCAAGCAACCAGTGAGCTTGCTGCTCTTTTTGGAGTTGATGGCCTTGATGTATTAAATAAATATAAAACATCAGGAAAAAGTAAGTATAAAAAAGGATTGGTCATGCTTGGTGGAATTCCAGGTAAATCTGTCATGATTGCAGGCACTGAAACGTTTTATTCTCAAATCATTGAACAACTAGGGATGAAGAATCTATCTCCTAGTAAGAACTGGCCAAATCTTCAAGCTGAAAAAATAAGATCTTTAATTGATAAAGACACTGTTATCTTAGAAGTTGTTACTAAAAAAGAAGCTTTATGGAGCCAATCGGATTGGCAATCTTTCTGTCCTAAATGTCATGTTGTTCCACTTGTTTCGAAACGCGCCGCCTATCCTGGTCTAAAAGTGATAGAAATCATCTCCAATGTTCTCTCTAGAGGATCTGGTCATGATTAAGCTTCAAGAGATTAGTGCTGGATATGATAAGGCTTGTTTGCAGGGTATTTCCTTTGATTTGGCTCCAAATCAAATCACCATGTTGCTTGGTACAAATGGAGTTGGAAAAACCTGTTTACTCCACACAATTGCTGGTGTGTTAAAGCCTTTGGCCGGCAAGTTAGAAGGAATTCATTCTCAATTAGACTTAAGATCAGCAGATCTTAGTTATTGCTATCAGACATCTCTACAAAATAGTTTGATTAGGGTTGGTGATTATCTAAAACTTATTCAACCTTTAGATAAGGTAAGACTCGAATTCTTATGCGATTTATTCACTCTTAATGATTTACTTGAAAAGCCAATTGCGAAACTTAGTGGTGGAGAAAAGCAGAGAGTCAAATTGGTAAGCTGCCTTGCTCAAAAGGCGACTAGTGTGATTTTAGATGAGCCCACGACAGCGCTTGACCCTTACTTTGTAGATCAACTCATCAGCGTATTACAAAAGTTAAAAAAAGAAGGACTATCTTTTTTAATCGCCACCCATGATCTTTCTGTTGCGATTAAAGTTGGTGATCGTTTTCTTGGTTTGAAAGAATCTAAGATACAATTTGATTCCAATCGTGATGAATTAAGAACTCATCATCATTTAAATCATCTCTTTAATAAGAATTTTGAATGGCTGGAGACTAAGCAAGGGAGTTATGTCTTATGTTAAGACTTGTTATCCTTTGTTTAACCTTATTTATTCTCAATCTCATGTTCGGATCAACCTCGCTTTCGGTTAGTGAGTTAATTCAATCTCCAGTCCTTTGGCAGCTTAGACTTCCCACGGCCCTGGTCTGTTTCTTAAGTGGTGCAGTTCTCTCTCAATCTGGTTTTGTAACGCAATCGTTATTTAAAAACTCTCTTGCGACACCTTACACTCTTGGGGTTGCTAGTTTTGCCAGCCTGGGTACGATCATTGGTATGACGCTGGGGCTTGAGTGGAGCGCAGTAAGTTTATTGTCTCTTGTTTTTTCTTTAGGTTCTGTCTTTGTTTTGTTGTTAGCGTTTAGAATATTTCGCTACGATAGTCTTAGACTTTTACTTCTTGGTGTAGCGTTAAGTCTTTTTAGTTCTAGTATAATTTCAATCTTACAAGTGACGACTTCAAAGATGGATCTTGCCTTTTTTTTAACTTGGGTCATGGGAAGTGTCTCGACGGTAGGCTATGATTCTGTTTTTGTTCTACTTATTTCTTTTATTCTTATAACGGTTGTTTCTTTTTACTATATCCGTCCTCTTCTTCTGTTAACTGTTGAAGGGGATGACAGCTATACAAGGGGTTTTGATCCGGTAAAAGTAAGAACAATCTTTTTATTTGTTGTCAGTATTTGTGTCGGGCTCTTGGTTTCAAAGTTAGGTCCGATTGGTTTTGTTGGTCTTATTATTCCACATATGACGACAAGACTTGTCCCTTTTCGAGGTTTTTCCATCATCATGGGAAATCTATTATTAGGTGGTAGTTTTATTCTTTTAGCAGATCTACTGAATAGATCTTTTTTAAGTGAATTTGGTCTGCCTGTTGGAGTCCTGATAACTGTTTTAGGAGCTCCAACATTTGCCGTACTTTTGTGGAAAAAGTCTATTTAAAGATCTTTGCCAATGTTGTCTTAGCCTGTTCTTTCATTTCATCAGTGACATAAAACCTAACAATTGCGATGGCCGAAGCTAAGATGACGCCATCATCGATAAAGCCTAAAAAGGGGATTGGGTCGGGAATGGCATCGAGTGGAAGGATGAAATAGGCAATTGAAGAGGCGATGACTGCTTTAATCTTCTTTGGCGCTTTTGGATAAGCGTAGTAGAGAATAAGAGCTTGGTAGGCTAATTCCTTTCCTACAAGCTTCGTATTATCTTTTATTTTGCTAACGATCTGTTCAATATTCATAAGAATGCCTCTTTCCAACGCTGTCTTCGATTATACCATAGGGCTTAATGAATATTTTCTTAATTTCACCTGCTCGTCTTCTTTCAATAAGTTCTACGTCTGTTGGTTCGTTAATTTGTAGTACTTGATTGAGTTCAAACCTTCTTGGTGGATAAAGCGTTTCAACAAAATTGTCTGGAGTTATGGTTAGTCCTTCAATATCGGCACTCCATATTGTTTCTCCTAATAAGACATCTTTCTCATTGATATGAATTTGTTTATAGGTTTTTTGAAAAGACCATTGTCTCAGCTTGGCTTTTAGGTCTTCTTCAGGTTTTTGCCATTGGTAGATTTTTAGTTCGCAGTCGTGGCGCTTGGCGGATATTTTTAATGAATCGAGATGAACTGCAGTTTCTTCAAGTCTAGAAAAGAGTTCTCCGTGGGATTCAACTGAGGCAATGATAGAACCATTTTCTAATTGAGATAATACTCTTTCTAATAATGGACCTGTTGGAAGATACAGATAGGTGATGTCACACTTTGGTATTGGAGTTACGAAGAGGTCCACACATTTAATGACTTGATCAGGACAATCAAGATGTTTAATTCTCTCTTCTACAAATTCGTAAGCAAAGACTTTTATAGTTGGGAATTCTTTTTGCGCAACTTGAGCACTGTAAGCATGACCTGCTCCAGCATCAAATAAAGTTGTGTGGCCGTTTTTAAGCATAAAATTAAAAAGCAAACGCCAGTCTTGGACTGGCGTATTAAGTGCTTCTAAACTTATATCAGAATAGGTTAGATCCATTTAGTAATGCCAAGGAAACTTGGAGTAATCCTGATCACGTTTTTCTAAGAATGCATCACGACCTTCTTTTGCTTCTTCTGTACCATAAGCCAGTCTTGTTGCTTCACCAGCAAAAAGCTGTTGTCCTACAAGTCCGTCATCGCACATATTGAAACCATACTTAAGCATTCTCATCGCCGTAGGGGATTTATTATTCATGATGGCGGCCCATTCAAGTGCAACCTTTTCTAAATCCTTGTGAGCAACGACTTTATTGACCATTCCCATATCGAAGGCTTCTTGCGCAGAATAATCAAGACCTAAAAAGAAGATTTCTCTGGCTCTTTTTTGACCAATCATCTTGGCGAGATAAGCAGAACCATAGCCAGAGTCAAAACTAGCCACATCTGGATCCGTTTGTTTGAAGATGGCATGTTCTTTCGAAGCAATGGTTAAGTCGCAAACCACATGAAGACTGTGGCCACCACCAACAGACCAGCCTGGAACTACGGCCATAACAACTTTTGGCATGAACCTAATGAGTCGTTGGACTTCTAAGATATGAAGACGTCCAAGTTTGGCCGGATCAAGTTGCATGGCTTGATCACCTTCATATTTATAACCGTCTTTTCCGCGAATACGTTGATCTCCACCAGAGCAGAAGGCCCAGCCACCATCTTTGGCAGATGGCCCATTGCCAGTGATCAGAACCACGCCGACATCGCTCCATTGGCGAGCGTGCTCAAGTGCAGTATAGAGTTCATCAACAGTCTTAGGTCTAAAGGCGTTTCGAACTTCTGGTCGATTAAATGCAATGCGAACCGTGCCTTGGTTCTTGGCGCGATGATAGGTGATATCGGTAAATTGAAAATTTGGAACTTCATCCCAGTCTTGGGGATTAAAGATATCTGATACTTTGTTGGTCATAAGATTCTCCCAGTGCATTTATACGATGCACTGGAGAATCAGGCAATTTCTAATTGTTTGTTATTCGTATTTCCATTCACTCTCGCCAGCTTCAATTTGACGCAGTCTTTCTTTAATTCTGGTCTGTTCTTCCTGTGAGAAGTTCTCATTAAGGTTCTTTTGAAACTCAGCTTCACTGATATCACCATCACCATCTAAATCTTCTGGAGGTGGCATAGCACTTGATCTTGGACGAGGATTAAAGATCCTTGTTCTCCATACCATGGCATCTTCAGCAGAGTTAATATTTTTAAAGTCAACAAAAGGAGCATTGCTATCACTCACTTGATATCCGTCTGCTGTTGCAGTTACGTTTCTTGATTCATGACAACCGCTACAGTTCTTGGCAATCAATCTTTCTTCAGTAAGAACAACATTTTCTCCTCTATGTCCGATGACTTCAACATCTTGAATCTCACGACTTTCTGCATCTGGGCAAACAGCTTGAAGATCGGCTTTAGAAAGTGACATAAGGTCTCCTTCTGAAGCTTGTCTTGGGTCTACATAAGTGCGTTCACTATCATAGCCTTCGCTGTTGAGTTGCAGTCGTCTACTATCAGCTCTAAATTTAGATTTCTCTGCATCCCATTTCTTGTTTACAAGTTCTAAGCATGCTTTACGGTCTAATCCCATAGGAATAAGTGATAAATCGGCATTTCTAAGATCACTTTCAAAGTCGCTACAAGTTTGTGCCCATAGCCAACCTAGTGCCACTAAAGATTGATACTGAACTTCTAGTTCATTTGAACAACTCGTTACAGCTAGAACTCGCCCTGAATTTACTTCAGGATCGAATGCAATATAATCTAGATCTTGAGTTTGATAAACATCAAGAAAGTAGTCTTCATTTTCGCCGTCTTGAGTAACTGCTACGAGTGTTCCATCTTTTCTAAACCTTGGATAGTAACTGCCTGAACCTTGATGGCCTGTATTCGGAGCTGAGATCTTCGCCATATCTCTAACGGCCCATTTCTCATCATCGCCAGAACCATTTTTATCTAAGTTCATCACATAGACGCTCTTTCTTTGACTCTCAGTTACGCCATTGAAGTAGTGCCAATTGTTAGAAGCCTCATCAACGTGAAAAGTGATCTGAGGATTATTTTCATCAAAACCAAAGTCCACTTTACCTGTTGGTACACCAATATCGACCATCATTTTACAAGAACCATCATCATCAATTTTCCAAATTTGCGTTGTATAGGTTTCAAAGTTTAGAATACTTAAGTACTTCCCATCTTTTGATAGCATTGGTGTATCTCTATTGCCGGCTTCTTCACACATTCTTTTCGTGCGGGTCGCTCTCTTAGAGTTTTTCATCGAGCCATCATCATTAAATTCAACTTCAACATCAAAAAATGAAGCCCCTGCACCATCATGCATATAGCGGTACGTTTTCTTTTTTTCTGTTTGTCCTGGAAGGATACCAACAGATTGGTAAACACCACTATCTTGAGCATCAAAGTCTGGACTCATATTTCGAGCACTATTACCGGCATCAACTCTTTGGCTAATTTTGGCGAGTTCATAAAATCGTCCATCTGGAAGTGTTAAGAATTTTCCATCAGGAGTGAAAACAGGATCGTAAGCTCCTGGAACTGTTTGTTGTGTTCCAGTTTCCATATTCACTAAAACGTTTGCTTCAGCGCCATCGATAACTCCCGTATATTTTCCGGAAGGATCAGCACTGATAAAAAAGTTTGGAGCTGTTGGCAGCTTAATTCTTTTTTTCGGTTGAGTCGTATTTACTTTACAAAGATTTGCATCTGCAGCGTAAAGACTCTGATTGATTAAGACAAAGGTTAAAAAGATATTAATGATTTTCATTTCTTCAACTCTTCTTTAATGAATTTTTCAAATTGAACTTCATTTTCGTAACCATGCTTTGCCCAACGACTAAGCTTGCCATCTTTATAGGTGAAAGTCGCAGGGTAGTGAAGGGTTGCTCCTCTCATTGTTAAGTCAAACGATTGCATTGGCTTAAGCGATGATGCTGGTATTCGAGACTTCTTTGCAACTTTGGCAACAATATCTGCATTCGCAAGAGGATCGACATAAGTATGTAGCTCGACACCAAGTTTTTTTGCGGTTGCTTCTATATGATGAAATCCAACAGGAGATAGACTCATTTGTGGTGACCAGATATAAATGATTCCACTTGCACCAGATTCAACAATTTTCTTAAGTTCAATATCACTCAATGAATTTTTTGGTGGAATTGAATCTTTAGGAACTGCTTGAATAGCGATTTGTGGTACACATGAGTCTTCTACGTATCTGCTGCTGATGGCATTTGTTTCTGTCATCTTAGAAACTGTAACACCTTTTTTATCGACAGAGACCTGTGCCCACTGTCCGATACTAATTGGTGCTCGATAAGAAAAACTTCCAGCTTCTCCACCTATAAAGCGAACCCACTTTGACTCGACGTTCATCTCTTTAAGTTTTTGTTCAATTTCTTTTTGACATAGTGGACTATGCTCTCGCCAGTCTGCTTGCTTTGCATAAGCAGTTGATGTCATCAACAATGCTGCATATATGATTGATTGAATTTTCATCTTCCTTCTCCACCAAACATTTCAGATGCACCTTGAATAATGTTATCTATTATGCCTGAACCATTTCTTCTTTGATCACCATCGTTGATATTAGAGTCATCGTTACCTGCGAGGATCTCTGCGCAACCTTCATCAAGCCATGCTTTATATTGATCTGGATATTGTTGTTGCATCTGAGAATAGTACTTACTGTAACGTTTAAGCCCTTTAAAACAGTCCGGCTGGTCATCACAATTTGGATACGTAGGGTGACCATCAAGAGTAAATCTTAAGGCACGCTCTTTTTCTTTATCAATTTTATTATTAGCTTTCATCCAATCAATAATGACTCCGTACATCGCCGTCTGATTGTTTTTGTATCTTGCTGTTTTACTCATGAGATCACGTCTTTCACTTTCTGATATTTGATTTGGGATATCATTCATGAAATCGAAGAATTCTTTTTCCATTGGAATCATTGTTACTGGCATCGTCATGTCTTCAGTCATTTTATGTTGAATATGACCGTTTGAATGTCGTGAGTTAATTGCACCACGACTTTCTTCATGAATACCATCGCCGTTATTGTGACATTTCACACAGCCTTGGCCTTCGCCCATAGGAGGTCCGTATTGTTCAGGATGTAGAGCACCTTTATAATCAACAGAGCCTCTACCTTTTGTGTAATTTGTCATCGCTTGTTTCATATAGTCTAAGCTTTCAGCCCCTTCACTTGAATAACTTCCTGGCTCTGGTGAAAGCTCTCTCATTCCATTTGGGTGACAGGAGTAGCAATTATCAAATGATCCTTGAGTTCGCATTTGAGGATTTCTTCCTTGTCTGTCTCTCCAGTACTGGGTGTAGTACGGAGTTGCTTTATCGTCAGCACTTGTTGGCTTTTCCATGGCTATGAAGTCGATTAATTGCTCAGTATTTGTTGAATTTTCTGGAAGAGTGAATTGAATCCATTTATCAACTTTTTCACCTTCGACCAAAAAGAGAACTCTTGAAAATGAACTATTAGGTGGGTTTGGTACTGTTCTTGAGCGATACTCAAGCATCTTCCATCCCTTTTGCTTTGCAATTTCCGCATAATTACTTGGTAATCCATTTTTAAATTCGTTTGGCATATCTAGATAACCATTTGGAACCGAGTTAATATAATCAGAGTCGCTGACTTCCCAACCCATAGAGTGACTTCTATCTCTTTCCAAATCTCTAAGTTCAGCTCTTTTAAGAATTCTTTCTGAGCATTTATTGACACCTGTAAGCTGAAACGTTGCTGCACAGTCTCTTTGAATCTGTTGTAGCTCTGCGTCTGGATAATAGGTTCTCTTTGTAATTGCTGCGGTCTTTGTCATAAAAAACTCGGCCCATTCTTCAGGGGTTTTTTCAGGACAAGAGGCAGCGCTCGCTGTTGCTAGAGAAGAAAAAAGTAGAATTGAAATTAATGCTTTCAAAAGAAAGTCTCCTCGGAAAATTAATATCCAAGTATTTATCGGAATTTATTTAAAGAGTTTTAGTTTTATTTTGAACCGCGAAGCAAAATATCTCGTTGAGCATTTGCGTCAAGATTATTGAAGTAGTTTCTTAGTTGGGAGTTGATAAATTTGGCTTCTTGAATTTGAGAATCTAATTTGTCAGATAAAGCTTCTTTTTCTCCATCGGACATAGCATCTACTACTTCTTTATAAAGACTTTTTTGAATTGCTTTACTCTGCATTTCAAGGTTTTTAGCTTTTTCCACTAAGGACTCATCAGCATTTGCCAATGGAGATACGAGGAAGGAGAAAAATGATAAAATTAATAGTGTAGTCTTCATAACAACTATTTCGACATTTTCTTAAAAAATCTTTAGTTCTAAAAGGAACTATTTATTAATATTTTGGTCCATTTGCTGGACTAAATTTCGTTGTTTCTCTGTATATCCAATAAGTTTGCTTAGATAAAGAGCATTTTCCAAAGCCAAGATCTTTAGTGAAAATAAGGCGGCATTAGCTGATCCGCCAATCGCCATGGTTGCAACTGGAACACCTTTTGGCATCTGATTTATTGATAATAAGCTATCTAAACCATTTAAATATTTGGAAGGAATAGGAACACCAATAACAGGAAGATAAGTAAAGGCAGCAATCATCCCTGGTAAATGAGCGGCTCCACCTGCGCCAGCAATAATAATTTTAACTTCTCTTTGATGGGCATCAAGTGCAAACTGCTCTAATTGACTTGGAGTTCTATGGGCAGAGAGAACTTTCTTTTCATATGGAACTTCGAACTCAGTAAGCAACTGACAGGCTTCTTGCATAATTGGCCAATCACTTTCACTGCCCATAATGACGCTAATCAATGGTTTCATATACGATATTCCTTTGAGACCCTTTTCGCTTCGTTAAGAATTCTCTCTCTAGGTCCAAGCAGAGTTAAGTGTCCCAGTTTTCTTCCAGGTCTAGAGTCAATTTTTCCATATAAATATGTTCTAACTTCTATATCGCTCCCAATTTCTGGCAGCGAAAGTTGCTCCGTTTGGGCATCTTTAAGGCCAAGAATATTAACCATAGCGGCATCAAAAAGAGCGTTAAACCTTTGTGGTAATTCATCACCGTTTACCCAGGAGATAATGGCATCATACTGTGACATTGGACAATTATCCATTGAAAGGTGCTGCGAATTATGTGGTCTAGGTGCAATCTCATTATACATCCATGAGCCAGTTTCTTCGCGAAAAAACTCTATCGTGTATAGACCCCTTAACCCTTTAGATATTAATTTTTTAGCAACAGTTTCCAGTCGATCCCTTTCTGCGACGGCTAAGTTCGCAGGAGAAATTGCTGTATGGCAGACATGATCTTCCTGAATTGTTTCAACGGGAGGAAAGAAACTAATAAATTGATCGTGAGAAAAGAAGGTTAGTGCCAGTTCTCTTGTAAGCTCTAATTGCTTCTCGATTAATACAGGGTTTACTGCAGAGGCATTAAAATCTTTAAGTCCACTTAAACCCTGTGAAAGAGAGGTAATATGTTTATTACCCAGGCCATCATAACCACCGGTATTACTTTTCATTACAATATTTTGTCCAAAAAAATTAAAGGCTCTTTCAAATTCGTCATTATTATGGACAATAAAATATTGAGGCTGTGAAATATGTAAACTCTTAATGAGTTGTCGTTGTCGAATTTTTCCATAAACCATTTCGTAGCCTGTAAGCTCAGGGCAAACTTTTTTTCCTTCTAAAACAAACTTTAGGATTCTTGGTGACCAAAATTCATTCTCTAATGCGATATGAGTACAATCTTTCGTAAAGTCCGCGAGTAAACTCTCGTCGTTAATTTGACAAAAATGGCTTTGGTTTGGAAAAGCGATTGCGGCAGGATCTACTTTTGATTGAGCGATAATTTTAAAAGGTATTCCCTTTTTTAAAGCACTACTTGCAATATAAAGAGCGAGTTGCCCGGCACCTAGTATAGCTAATGTGTTCTGCGACATGAGTTCAACCTGATTAATGAGGTGAATTTGTATTAGTTTAACCTTATTTTGATTATTAGTTTACACTAATTTTTTCCTTGGCAGCAAGTTTTTAATAGTTCTATTGTGGAGATAAGTTTCTCATTTTCACAAAAGGCTTGCCCATGTGTGGTGTCATCGGTGTTTGGGGTTCAGACAAAGCAAGTATGGAAGTCTATCAAGGACTCTTATTACTTCAACACCGTGGTCAGGACGCTGCTGGCATCGTCGTTGAAGATAAAGATTCTGGTCGCTTTCGGCTTAGAAAAGCCATGGGCCAAGTGAGTGATGCCATCGGACTTAATGATCTTTTGGAATTACCCGGACAAATCGCACTAGGGCATACACGCTATTCGACAATTGGTGATGTTAAGAATGATGATATTCAACCCTTGGCCATGACGTCATCTGTTTCATTAGCCGCTGTTCATAATGGAAATCTATCTAATGAGAAATCACTTCGCCAAAAACTTAGAGGGGAAGGAAAGTATTTGATGACTGATAATGATTTGGAGCTTTTGCTCTATCTTGTTAGTGAAGAGTTAAATCAAAATGATAACTTCGAACAACTTAGTCTAGCGGTTCACAAAACATTGACTCAAGCACAAGGTGGCTACTCTGTGATTATGTTATGGGGAGGTCGAGGAGTTTTTGCTTTCAAAGATCCCCATGGCCTAAGACCTCTATGTTACGGCAAAAAAGGAAACTCATATGCTTTTGCCTCTGAAGCTTCAGCCTTAAACTTTCTTGGATATACTTTTGAGCGAGAGTTAGCACCAGGCGAGTTAATTTGGATCGACGAGTCTGGTGGATTTCATCAAAAAGTTATTATGAATAGTGGCAAGCGACCTTGCTTTTTTGAATGGGTTTATTTTGCAGGAGCAGAGAGTAAGATTGATCATCTTGGAGTCTATGAAGCGAGGCTGAGATTAGGCATCAAACTCGCACAAAAAATTAAAAAGTTAAATACATTACCAATCATCGATATTGTTGCCCCTGTACCAGATACAAGTAGGCCTGCAGCAGCAGCCATTGCAGAAGAATTAAAAGTACCGTATCGAGAAGTTTTACTAAAAAATAGATATGTGCAACGAAGCTTTATTATGAACGGACAAGAAAAGAGGCAGAATGCTGTCGGTTTAAAGTTTAGTATCGTTGAAGATCAAGTTCGAGGTAAAAATGTTTTATTAGTTGATGACTCTATTGTGAGAGGCACAACATCAAGACGCTTAGTTGAGCTTTTAAAGGCAAATGGAGCAAAATCAGTCATATTTGCCAGTACTTGTCCTCCCATTAAGCACCCATGCCAATTTGGAATTGATTTTCCAAACCCAAGAGAACTAATCGCCTTCGAAAAAAGCACTGAAGAAGTTCAAAAGGAGCTTGGTTGTGAAGGATTAGTTTATGCTGACATAGATGATCTTCATGAAGGACTTAAAACAAAAGAACTTTGTACAGCATGTTTAGACGCTAACTATCCTTACCCTGTGGAGAGCCAAGTATGAGTAAACTGCTCTATAAAGGCTCAGTCAAAGACCTTTACGAATTTTCAAATGATGCAATTCTCTTTGAGTTTTCAGATAGATATTCAATATTTGATTGGGGCGAGATGCCAGACTTAATACCAAATAAAGGTGATGCACTGGCAAAGTTTACAAAAAGTTTATATAAAAAACTCGAGAGTAATTCGTTTTGGAAAAAGTATTTAAAGTTAAATACATCAATAGCTCAAAAGCTAAAAAATGAAGGGATGAGAACCCACCTTGTTAACTCAGACGTTAATTCAAATCAGATGATGGTTCGTAAACTTAAAAATCCCAAAAATGATTATAAATTTTATGAATCAAAACCAAAAGAGTGTTTTATTCCGCTAGAGGTTATTTTTAGACTTGGCGTCCCAAGCGGATCCTCGCTTTTAAAAAGATACCCTGGGAAATATAAAGAAGGTGAAGTTTTTGATCGCGCCATGATTGAATTTAGTACGAAATGGGAAAAGATTGATCGAATGCTTTCAAAAGAAGAAGCTCAAATGATGTTTTCAATAAGTGAAAAGGAAATGAAAAATATCGAGGAGCAAACTGAGTGCTTGGCACATGCTTGTTATGAATTTTTTAAAACGAAAGATTTAAATTTATGGGATGGAAAAATTGAATGGGCCTTTATAGAAGGTAGTAGCAATCGAGAACTTCTATTAGTCGATTCGATTGGTCCTGATGAATTAAGAATGACCTGCGAAGGAATTGATTTATCAAAGGAAATCTTAAGAACAGCTTATCGAAAATCTAATTGGTACAATGAATTAGCCGAATCAAAAATAAAATATGAACAAAATTTTAAGGAAAATTGTTCAGCACCACCGAACTTAGACTCTAAATTAATTCAGTGTTTTTCAACCCTCTATTCTGCCTTAAGTGAATCAATCGATGGCAATTCGAATTTTGTGTCATTAATAAAAGATTTAAAGGAATTAACTTGAATATTTTAATTATTGGAAGTGGCGCAAGAGAACACGCACTGGCTATGGAAATTGCACAAAATGACGACTCAAAAAAAGTGATAGTTTCACCTGGTAATCCGGGAATGAAAACACATGAAAAAATAGAAGTCCTTCTAATCTCTGAAAATGAGCTGCCAGAATATTGCAAGCATTTTAACATAGGTCTAGTTGTCATTGGGCCAGAAGCACCTTTAGCTAATGGCTTAAGCGATCAATTAAGACAACACAATATTACAGTATTTGGACCTTCAAGAGATGCGGCTCAATTAGAAGCTTCTAAAGACTTTTGTAAAAGAGCGTTAACAAATGCAAACATTGCGAGTGCTAAATACTTGGTTGCAAACAATGTAGAAGAAACCAATCAGGCTATTAATGAGCTGTTCGATGAAGATGGAATTGTTCTTAAAGCAGATGGGCTTGCTAGCGGAAAAGGTGTTGTCGTTTGTAGAACTAAAGACCATGCCTTTAAAGCAGGAAAATTGTTACTTGAGAAATTTAATCAAAAAATAATTGTTGAAAAAGTTGTGCAGGGAAAAGAAGTCTCTGCAATGTATCTATGCCTGGGAACCAATTTTATTCCACTTGGATTTGCTTGTGATCATAAACGACTTCTTGATGATGACCTTGGCCCAAATACTGGAGGAATGGGAGCCTATTCTCCTGTTCCTTGGTTAAATGAAAAACTAAAAGTACGTATCGATAACGAAGTTATCAAACCTATACTCGCAGAAATGACTAAGCAAAATTGTACGTTCAATGGTTTGTTGTTTGCGGGATTGATGATCGATAAGGAATACATCAATGTTCTGGAGTTTAATGTTCGTTTTGGCGACCCAGAAACTCAAACAGTTCTTCCTTTATTAAACTGGAATATTGTCAAGGCCCTTAAATCGGTTGCTGAAAATGATCTTACGACTTTTATAAATTTAAAAATCACGACCAATAATAAATTTAGTGTTCATGTTGTCAAAGCCAGTGAAGGCTATCCAGATAGTCCGATACTTAATAGAGAAATAGATATTAAAAACAGCCCACAACTGTACTTTGCTGGCGTTAAACTTGAAAACGAACAGCTTTTGACGAATGGTGGAAGGGTTTTAGGCGCTACAGGTATCGGAGATAGCTTTGACTACGCCCGTAAGCAAGCTTATGAGTATCTTGATTCTGTTACCTTTGACGGAGCACAATTTCGTTCAGATATTGGGAGTCAATTATGTTAAAAATTGCAATTATGGCCTCAGGTGCTGGAAGTAATGCCTTAGCCCTTTTGGAAGAAAGTGTATTCTTAAAGAATATTAAAATCACGACATTAATTGTTGATCTCCAAAAAACACCCGTCATCGAGATCGTTAGTAAAAAATTTCCTTTCGTAGAACTTAAAATAATTGAAAAATTAAAAGATGAATCACGACAAAATCATGAAGAAAAGATTTTGAAAAATTTGATTGAAATTGATTGGGTTTTTTTGGCAGGCTATCAGAGAATCCTATCATCAACTTTTCTTTCACGATTTAATCGTAGGATTGTGAATATTCATCCAAGTCTTTTGCCTGACTATCCTGGTTTGAATGCCTATGAACGCATTTATAATGACAAGTACTCTAGAGTTGGGGCAACCGTCCATTTTGTTGATCACGGTGTTGATACTGGACCAATTATTGAACAAAGTAAGATTTTACCTGCACAACCTGGCGAAACCTTGGGAGATTTTATTTCAAGAGGTAAAGAATCTGAGTGGAAACTTTACCGTTCAGTTCTTCGATACTTAAATGAGTTTCAATATTTAAAGCCAAAACAAGAAGTTGCATTACTTGAAACTCATCAAAAAAATGTTATGCAGCTTTTCTTTTACCGTGGAGGTGATCCAACTTTGCTATGCGACCCAGTTGATCAAACATTGTATCTTAGCACCAAGAAATTTGATCGAAAAAATGATCTTAAAGTTAGAACTTTTCTTCCTGGTGTAACAGATAATACAGGTCTGTCTGTCAAGGAATTGATCTTGAGTCAGTCTGTGAATTCAGCCTTGGCATGGTGGGATGATGGAATAAATAACACCCCTGTTGAATTTAATCCTTTAATACATAGAATTCATACTTTTACCTATTCGCAATTACAAGACTCTGAATTAGAGAATGTTCACTTTGAAGTTGAACTTAGTGGTAACACTACAATTGACAACTTTTATTTAGATAATCTTGATGAAGAGGCCCTAATAAACTTATCCGAAGAAAATCATTGGTCATTATCGCCGCAAGAATTAATCGAAATCAAAAAATTTTACAAAGGTAGAACAATTTCCCAAGTTGAAATGGAGATTGTTGCACAGACATGGAGTGAACATTGTAAGCATAAAATTTTTAATGCTCATATTACACACCAAGATGTCGACGGAAAACGAGCTATAAATTCGATTTTTAAGACATGTATCAAAAAACCAACCGATGAGTTAATGAAGGAGAAGAGCTGGTTAATCTCTGTGTTTAGCGATAATGCAGGTATTGTGAGATTCTCTGAAAAGGTCGATTTATGTTTAAAAGTAGAAACACATAATTCACCATCTGCACTAGATCCGTATGGTGGAGCTCTTACCGGAATTCTTGGTGTCAACCGTGATATTCTTGGAACTGGTTTAGGTGCTAAGCCAATTGCTAATTTAGATGTTTTTTGTACGGGTGAACCTTTAAATAACTTTCAACTTCCAATCGGTTTAAAGACATCAGACGAGATTCTTAAAGGCATCCACCATGGAGTGATGGATGGTGGTAATAAGTCAGGGATACCAACTATTACTGGTGCTATGTGTTTTGACGAAACATATTGTGGAAAGCCACTAGTCTTTTGTGGAACGTTGGGTGTTATGCCTCAAAAAATTCATGGCATAGCTAGTTCAAGTAAAAATCAAAAGGCTGGGAATCGAATTGTAGTGGCGGGTGGAGCAGTTGGGCTTGACGGTATACATGGTGCCACAGCTAGTTCACGTGTGATGGATGAAAAAACTCCTGCTGGTATGGTTCAAATTGGTGATCCATTTACACAGAAAAGATTAACCGATTTCTTGCTTACAGCTAGAGATCTTGGACTTTATACTTCTTTAACAGACAATGGAGCTGGTGGATTGAGCTCTAGTATTGGAGAGATGGCAGAGCTGACAAATGGTGCTTTTGTGGATACCTCCAAAGTTCCCCTAAAATACCCTGGGCTTAACTCTTGGCAAATAATGATTAGTGAAAGCCAAGAGAGAATGACTTTCTCTGTTGAACCTCAAAAAGTTGATCAGTTTGTTAATCTCGCCAAAGAGTTCAATGTTGTTGCGACTGATATTGGTGAGTTCACTAGTGATGGATTTTTAACAATTAGTGATGGAAGTGTAATTGTCGGCAAACTTGATTTAGAGTTTTTGCATCATGGTTTGCCTCAGATGAAGCTTGAATCTCACTGGAAATCAATGCCAAAGCAGACCTGGTTGGAAATACCTCAAGTCGATAGACCGACTGATTGGTTTGACGCCTGGATTGATGTTTTAAGCGATCCTACAATCAGCAGTAAGGAAAAATGGATAAGGCAATATGATCACGAGGTTCAGGCGGCAAGTGCGACTAAGCCTTTTGAAGGACTTGAACATACAGCTCCTAATGATGGTGCCGTGATTGCCTTGTATCCCCATGGTGGAGATAGTCATGAAGCTGTTTCTATGGCGGTTGGTCTTGCTCCGAGAGTGACAAGTTTTGATCCTTTCATTATGGCGCAAATGTCTTTAGATGAAGCTGTTCGTGGCGTCGTTTCAAGTGGAGCTGATCCAGAGGCAATTTGCTTGCTAGATAATTTTTGTTGGCCAGATCCTATTACTAAAAATGGTGAGAGCTCACAAACTCTTGGTGAATTAGTCAGGGCGGCAGAAGGAATAGAAGCGTACAGCTCAAAAATGAAAATGCCGTTCATTAGCGGCAAAGATAGTATGAAAAATGATTTCAAAGGGAAGATGCAGACTGGTGAAGATGTTCATATTCGAGTATTACCTACAATGTTGGCAACAGCTTTGGGAAGAATCAATGACCTTTCAAAAACATGTAAACCTCATGCTAAGCCAAGTCAGTATCTCTACTTAATCGGCAATAATGATTATAGTAAGGATTTTGGTTTTTATCCTCAAAGCTGGAAGCGTGAAAATAGTCAATTTGAGTGGAATCTAGAAAATACTTTTTCAACTTATTCCAAAGTTCACCAAGCTATTTCAAATAAAAAAATTAAAGCTTGCCATGATTTATCAGAAGGTGGACTTAGTGTCGCTCTTTTTGAAATGCTTCTATTGAATAAATGTGGAATTAAAATCGATTTTGATAGTATCCTAAAAGATACTGAATCAATGCAATCGTTGTTCTTTTCAGAATTTCCTTCCCGTTTCTTAGTTGCTGTTGATCTAAATGAGCGTCTTGACTTTGAAGTGAATTTTAAAGGTGATTACCGTTACATCGGCCAAACAAACGAAACTTCGAGTATTCAATTGTTTCTTAAGGGTTATGCCAAGAGTTTAGCATTATCAACTCTAGAAAAAGCGTGGAGAAATTAATGAAAAAGATTAAAATCCTCGTTCTTAGCGGTGATGGTGTTAATTGTGAGCAGGAAACAGCTAGTGCTTTTAAACGTCTTGATACTGATGTCCAGATCATTCATGTTAATCAGTTTTTAAAAACGAAAAATATACTAAAATCAGTTGATATATTAGCTCTTCCTGGAGGCTTTTCATTTGGTGATGAAGTGAGAAGTGGTCTAATTTTGGCGCAAAAAATTAAAATCAAACTTAAAGAAGAACTGATAAAATTCACTGAAGAAAATGGCCTTGTTCTAGGTGTATGTAATGGTTTTCAGGTTTTAGTCCAGCTCGGTTTTTTTGGGGGAGTTACGTTGGCTTCCAATAATCAAGAAACTTTTCATAATTCATGGATAACAGTTGAGGCTCAAGTCAGTGACAGTCCTTGGCTTAAGGATCTCGAAGGTAAAAATCTTCGTCTACCCATTAGACATGCCGAGGGGCGACTCATCGTTGCTGAAAAATCTCAATATAAACCTGCTTTTAAGTACAAAAAAGATGTGAATGGCTCCTTTGATAATATTGCAGGCATAACTGATATAAGCGGAAATGTTTTAGGTTTAATGCCACATCCTGAAGCCGCTCTAGATGAATGGTTATATCCTTTCGATGATTATAAAATTGAAAATAAAATACTTGTGACTCAAATCTTTAATAATGCCGTAGAGTTTTCTAGGAGTAAATATGAGTAATTGGAAACCACAACGTGCCCTTATAAGCGTGACCGATAAAACTAACTTAGAAAAGATTGCAAAATTTCTTGTCAGAAAAGGAATCGAACTTATTAGTTCAGGTGGTACAGCGAAGTACTTAAGCGAAAATGGTATTAGTGTTACTCCTGTCGAACAAGTTGCTGGAACGCCTGAAGCATTTGGCGGAAGGATGAAAACCCTTTCTTTTAACATAATGGGATCAATCCTTTATGATCGACAAAACTCATTAGATGTAGAACAAGCTACAACATTAGGGCTTCTTCCAATTGATATCGTCATTTGTAATCTCTATGCCTTTGAAGAAGCACTAACAAAAAATCTTAATCAAAATGAATTAGTTGAAAAAATAGATGTTGGAGGCCCGACGATGCTTCGTGCAGCAGCAAAGAATGCTGCCAATATTCTAGTGATCCCATCAAGCGATGATTATGAAATGATTATCAATGAGTGGGAGAGGGATAATACAATTAGTGAACAGACGCGTTTTGCACTTGCAACCAAAACCTTTGAGCGCACCTTCTTATATGATTTAGCGATTTTTTCTAAATGGAGGCAATTGAATAGTGAAGCTCCAACGACAGGGCAAACTCTTCGATATGGTGAGAACCCTCACCAAAAGGCGCTCGTTCTTCCAACTCAAAATCATAGCTCAAGTTCTTCATTGGCATCTTCTAAGCCTATTCAAGGTAAACAGCTATCATCAAACAATTTGCTCGATAGCGATGCTGCTTGGAAGGCTATGAGTGAACTTAAAATAAGCTTTCCTAATATACATGCAGTCAGCGTCGTTAAACATGGAAACCCTTGTGGTCTAGCTGTCCATCCTGATAAGAGCAAGGCCTTACAAGTTGCTTGGGATTGTGATCCAGTAAGTGCTTTTGGTGGTATTATCGCCTTCTCTTTTGAGGTCGATGAACAGCTTGCTTTATTCTTTAAGGATAGATTTGTTGAAGTCTTAATAGCACCTTCATTTGATTTAAAAGCTAGAGAGATTCTTGAGACCAAGAAGAACTTACGTTTAATCGAAATTTCGCCTAAAACTCAAGGGCAGAATGAATGGACACTACGAAGCGTTCACGGCGGTTTGTTATGGCAGGATGAAGATGAACTAAATGCACAAGATTTTAAAAATGTCACTCAATCGCTATTTGATGATGAGATGCTTTCCAAAGCAAAATTTGGTGTCATTGCAGCTAAATATATAAAATCAAATTGCCTAGCTTTGATTGACTCATGTGATGGCGCCATTCGTATTGCAGCATCAGGATGCGGCCAACCTAATCGGTTAGATTGTCTAACGTTACTAGCAATCCCTAGAGCAAAAGCATCAAATATCGATATTACAAAATGCGTCCTTGTCTCTGATGCTTTCTTTCCGTTTAGAGATAGTATTGATGCAGCTGCTGTAAATGGCATTAAGTGGATTGTCCAGCCAGGTGGAAGCATGCGGGATCAGGAAGTCATTGAGGCTTGTGATCAACATGGGATTGCAATGGTTACAACTGGAATTAGAAATTTTCGTCATTGAGGTTTAGATGGATTACAAAGAAGCTGGTGTTGATATTGAGCTTGGCGATAAATTCGTTGAAAAAATTAAGGGGATTGTAGGTCGAACTTATAATTCAAATGTCATCAGTGGTGTTGGTGGTTTTGCCGCCCTTTATGATCTTGGAAATGAGCGATATCTTGCAAGTGGAACAGATGGTGTTGGTACTAAAGTAAAGTTAGCTCAAGAACTTGATAAGCACGATACAATTGGACAAGACCTCGTCGCAATGTGTGCTAATGATATCATTTGTACAGGAGCCAAGCCTCTGTTCTTTTTAGATTATCTTGCTTGTGGCAAGCTTGATCCAAGGATTCACGTCGATGTTGTTTCCGGTATTGCCAACGCTTGCCAAGAATCTTCCTTAGCCTTAATTGGAGGAGAAACAGCAGAAATGCCAGGAGTCTACGAGCAAGGTGTCTATGACCTTGCAGGCTTTGCAGTTGGGGAAGTCTATAAAAATCAGCTTCTGGGTGGAGATAAAGTTCAGGCTGGTCAATATCTTATTGGAATAGCTTCAAGTGGTTTTCACTCTAATGGATATAGTTTAATCAGGAAGCTTGTAAAGAATAACGAAGATGAATTAAAGACAAAACTTTTAACTCCAACAAGATTGTATAATTCCTTAGTTCAAAAACTGATCAATGATCTAGGTGAAAATCTTACCGGAATCGCTCATATAACAGGTGGTGGTATTGAAAATATACCAAGATTAAATTCAAAAATTCATTACCAAATCGAAGCACTTCCAAATGATGACTTTAGAACGAGTGAAATGAACGAAATCATTCGAAGAGCTGATCTATCGAAAGAGAAAAGTTATAAAACGTTCAATATGGGGATTGGTCTTGTTATTAGCTGTAAAGATTTAGATCAAGCACGTAGTATACTCGTTCAGTTGAATGAGAAATGGCTATATCTTGGTAAAACGACTAACGACCTTGCCGGTATAAGCTTTTAGTCGCCTTCAAATTCAACTAGCCAATAGGCATTAATGCCTTGTTTTTCAAGGCTCTTTGATCCACCTAGATCGGGGAGATTAACGATAAAACATGCTTCATGAATATAAGCACCACATTTTCCAATCAAAGCAGCGGCACCTAGAGCTGTACCGCCAGTCGCCAACAAGTCATCGACAAGCAAAATATTTAAGTCCTTTGAAATATCTTCAAGGTGAAGTTCGATGGTATCGGTACCGTACTCAAGAGCATAGTCTTGCGAAATTGTTTTGCCTGGAAGTTTTCCTTTCTTACGAATAGGGATGAATCCAACTTTTAATCGATCGGCTAGGGCTGCTCCGAAGATAAAGCCTCGCGCCTCAATACCTGCAACCGCCTCAATTCCACTGTCTTTGTACTTGTTATAAAGAGCGTCCATTGTAAGTTGAAAACCATCTGCATCTCTAAGTAAACTCGTCACATCTCGAAACATAATTCCAGCTTTCGGCCAATCGGGAATGGTACGTATTTTTTGTTTAATTAGTTCGTGGCTCATTTTATCTCCTAACAAGTTGAAAATACTGTAAGAAGGTTTCACTGATGTGTCTAGGACTGTAGACAATGAGGTGCATCTAAGATAGTTTTCGGCAAATTTTCTATTATTTTTTCAATGACTTACACAAGTTGGGGGTGGGAGTTGTTTTTCGAAGGTTCAGAAAAAAAAGTTGAAGTCATCGTTAAGCCCGAAATTGGGAGCCTCAGAGACTTCGGTAAAGACTTTTGGAAAGAGATGGTTGCTCGTTGTAATGCAACTATTCTGTCAGAAGTCTCGAATGAAAAATGTGATGCCTACCTTTTATCAGAATCTTCGTTATTTGTTTGGGATCATTCATTTCTTATGATCACATGTGGATCAACGATGCTTATCAATTCAGTTCAACACTTCTTAGGTCGTGTTAGACGAGACGAAATTGAAAGTATTATTTATCAACGCAAAAATGAATATGGACCCTGGCTTCAAAAAACTAGTTTTGCTCAAGATGTAGAAAGACTTCAAACAATGGTTGATGGAGTTTCAACTCGCTTTGGTTATCTTGATGAACATCACACTTATATGTTCCATCTCGACAACGACTTTAAGCCAAAGGCAAATGATACGACCACAGAAGTTCTGATGTATCATATCCAAGGTAGTGCGGCCGAGACTCTTCGCTGTCAAAATCAAACAATCGATAGTGTTAGAAAATTCATGAACCTTGAAGACTTTTTTAACGATTTTCAAGTTGATGATTTTTGTTTTGATCCTTGTGGCTATTCATTAAATGCTATTAAAGATGACAAATACGTAACGATTCATGTGACTCCTCAAGAAGAGAGTTCTTACGTGAGTTTTGAAACAAACGTTAATCTTAAACAAGACTATCCAGGCTTAGTGGATCGATTATTAGAAACATTTCAGCCTTTCTCGTTTGATATTGTAGATTTCAATACCAAGACTGAACTAGATCCTAGTGGCAAAATGGTAAAGATCAATAATTTTCAAGATAGATTAAGCTGTGGTTACGATGTGAATTTTTCTCACTTTATCGTGCCATTAGATCGCATAGAGAAACCAACGACAATCAGAGGAAATATTTTATGAATTTAGGAAAAACAAAAGCAGCCATGTGGGTAGAAGAGCCAACAGGAGATTTTCTTAAAGTAGGCTTTAGAGCAGATAAAGTTCTCTTTTCTGGTAAAAGTGAATTTCAAAGTGTTGATGTCATAGAAACTCGCGGTCACGGTAAGATGCTTCTTAACGATGGCCTTGTCATGCTTACTGAACGTGATGAATTCATTTATCACGATATGATTACACACGTACCAATGTTCACTCACCCAAATCCTAAGAGTGTTCTTGTCATCGGTGGTGGTGATGGCGGAACGGCGAGAGAAGTTCTTCGCCACAAAGGTGTTGAGTCTGTTGTCATGGTGGAAATTGATGGAATGGTTGTTGATGCTTGTAAGGAATTTATCCCACAAACATCTTCAGAACTCTCTAATAAAAAATTAGAGCTGATTATTGGTGATGGTGTTGAGTATGTTGCAACAACAAAGAAGAAATTTGATGTTGTGATTGTTGATTCAACCGATCCAATCGGCCCAGCAACTCCTTTATTTGGTACGGAATTCTATCAAAATATAAATAATATTCTAAACGATGATGGCATTGTTGTTTCTCAAGCAGAATCTCCATTCTATTTTGCAGACACTCAAAAATCATTACTTGGTATTATTGGAAACCTTTTCCCAATCGCTACCATTTATAACTTTAATAATATGGGTTACCCCGGTGGCTTTTGGAGTTTTACCTTTGCTTCAAAAGGACCTCATCCAACAAAGAACTTTGATGAGTCAAAAGTTAAGGCTTCTGGACTTGAATTTGGTTATTATAACGAAAAAATTCACCACGCTGCTTTTTGTTTGCCATCTTTTCAGTATCGTAAACTTGTTGAGCAAATTAAGGATTAGTCGTGAAATATTGGTTAATGAAGTCTGAACCTGATGTTTTTTCTATCGATGATTTAAAGTCGAAAAAGAAAACGCCATGGGATGGAGTTAGAAATTACCAAGCGAGAAACTTTATGCGAGATGATATGAAAAAAGATCATCTCGTTCTTTACTATCATAGTAACTGTACGGTGCCTGGTGTTTATGGCATTGGCAAAGTCATCAAAGAATCACATCCAGATCACACTCAGTTTGATCCAAAATCAGACTACTATGACCCAAAGGCTACGAAAGAAAAACCAAGATGGTTTATGGTTGAAGTAGGATTTGTCGAAAAATTCAAAAGCCCAGTTTCTTTAGCAGATATGAAAGAAATTAAGGCCCTCGAAGATATGCTTATTCTTAGAAAGGGTAATCGTCTTTCAATCACACCTGTAGAAAGTAAACATTTCGAAAAGGTGACGAAGCTTGGAAACTCTTAGTCCAAAGCAAAGACGTGCCCATCTTACTCAGGCCATGCAAGATGATGCCGAAGTCGGATTTGATTGTCGTAGCTGCGTTGGTACCTGTTGTACTTTTACTTCAAATTCTATGCAAATCGATGAAACACAAGCACAAGACATGAAGTCTTGGCTGATTGGACAAAATCGATGGAATGATGAACTGATTGTAAGTCTTAAGGATTGTATTGAAGAGTTTCGTCTGGATAAATCAGTTGCCTCAATTAAAATTAGAAGAACCTACACATGCCCTTTCTTTAATGGCGATAAGCTTGGTTGCACTATTGATCCAGACTTTAAGCCTTATGGTTGCTTGGCTTTTAATCCGAGAGAAAGTGGTGTTAAAGCTGGTGGTAACTGTCGATCTAATTTAGATCTTTTAAAAACAAGTGAGCAATATGTTGAAGGTGAACTTCTTCCAATTCCAATAGCATTATTAAAATTAGATTAAATTTTCTTCGATATTAATATGAGCGTTAGGTATTCGTTTCAAAACGAGCTCTTTATAAAACTCAATTCCTGCCAGCTCTTTTGCTTCAACAACCGCTTGAACGGCAACCATATGAGGCCCAACTCGCCAGATATGAAGATCAGTGACTTTGCCCTTGTTTGATTCAAGATCATTTTTAACGGCATCAAAGTCAATGTCTTTGGCATGACCATCAAGAAGTTCCCACGCTGTATCTTTGAGAAGTTTGTAGGCCCATTTTAAAATTAAGATTGATCCAACGACTCCAATCATAGGATCTAGCCAGACATAGCCCTGATATTTACCAATGACTAAAGCAATAATGGCGGCGATCGATGTTAAGGCATCTGCCATGACGTGAATGAGTGCACTTTGATGATTATGGTCATGACCATGCGAATGTGAGTGATCGTGGTGATGATCATGATGGTCGTGATCGTCTTCACTATCTTTTGCCTGAAGAAGATAAACACTAATGACATTCACGATTAAACCAACAACAGCGACAATAATAGCTTCGTTAAAGTTAATACTGACAGGGGATAGAAAGCGGTGAATTGATTCCCACGCCATAAACAGGGCAACAACACCAAGGCCTAGCGCACTAGTATATCCACCAAGAGGAAGAAGTTTGCCTGTTCCAAAGCTCAACTGTTTTTGTAGTGATTTTGAGCGCGCTAATTTATAAACAATAAGCGTAAGGGTTAAGGCGGCGGCATGTGAAGCCATGTGCCAACCGTCAGCTAATAGCGCCATCGAGCCTGTGAGGTATCCAGCTGCGATTTCAACGGTCATTGTTACAAATGTTAAAATAACGACCCAGAAGGTCCTTTTTTCATTTGCTTGTAACTGCTTAGAATTAAAAGATAAATGTTCGTTCTGATTGCAATGTTCCATTGGGGTATTATGGCCTAAGACAGACATCAGCGCTACACAACTTGTCGTCAATTTTTAAGAATGTAATATTAGTCTAAATTATCTCACTAACCTCTAGGAGGTTATATGAAGACACTTTTGTTTATTGCTCTACTATCCATCCAGCATGCCTTTGCATGGGAGGCTTCAACAATGTTTCAAAAACCAACTAAAGATGAACTCAAAAAGAAATTAACTGAGATTCAATATAAAGTGACGCAAGAAGACGGTACGGAAAAACCGTTCAATAACGAATATTGGGATAACAAAGAAGACGGTAT
>CAYGRY010000023.1:0-37202 GCA_964352405.1 uncultured Halobacteriovorax sp. | reverse complement strand
CACTAAAGACGTAGATACTTTTATATATAAGAACGTAAAAGATGAACTTCAGTCGATCAATCCTGCCGCTCATAGATAAAGCTTGAGCAAGGTACAAAAAGAGAGTGGCTGAGTTCACGTAGCGAGTGCAACTTTCTTATTAAAATAAACCTCGTAAGGTGTTTTGCAACAAAGGGTCTTGCGAGGCTTTAAATTGATTGAATCTTCAAGTTTACGTAATTGCTTGCTTGTAATCTTATTCAGTTCAGTTTTAGTTGAAATACATTGCCTCAATAATCCAATCGTATTCTCAACCGCTCCACGCTGATGCGGCTTTCTTGGTTCAGTAAAATAAACAGGCACACCAAGATCAACATTGGCCTTAAAGTCATTTCCATTATCATTTGTAATCGAAAAATAGCGACGACATTTTCCTTGATTAATCTGACGGTGAGTTTTCGATCTCAGCGCAAGTTCTTTCTCCACCCGTCGCAAACTTCGTTAAACGAGATTTCTGATCCACGCATATGAATAACTGCTTGGCATTTTTACAATACATTGTCTTGCGCTCCTAATCGCCCAAGCTACACCTTAACGTTTGACCGCAGGTAGGACCAATTTCCACTATGCAAACCTTTAAGTTTCAATAGGTTATGTAAAAAAAATCACGATATTTTAACTCAAGCAATATTGCGAATATCCGATAAGTCTAGTCGGAGATTCAAAAATGAAGTTTGTATCAATATTGTTGATATTCATGATTTCTTTGAAGGCCAGCTCGGGTTCAAAAAAAGATCAAATCGTTCAAAAGCTTGGACCATATTCATATGAGATTAATTACTTTGATCAAAAACTTTTTGATGATCTTGAATTTGACTATCAATTAGTAGAACGCCAGAAAAGTGATTCAAAATACTTAGATTCGTATTTACGCTATCAAGCTTATGCAATCAAGGAACAGTTAGAACCTAAGCGTTACCCAGCTAGTATTGCTGAATCGAAGTCTTTTACGCCTTTTCGCTACCAAGTACCACAGTCAATAGGGCTAATCGCTTTTAAAAGGGGAGAGCTTAAAGCGATCTGTGAAAATGTAGTTGATGCAGCTAAAAAGCTTGGTGCTTCTAGTATCTCCTATTATCACCCTGTTCATTTTGCTGGAGGAAGTTCATCTAATTATAAAATGCCACTTAAGGCCAAGTATGGAGAGCATTGGCGATATGAATCGGGATTAAATTTTACGAAAAAGGAATTTCAAGATTGTATGAATTTAATCTCTGAATCAGGTATTAAACTACATTATATTCCTCATCTTGAAAGTATCACATCGCTAATAGATCACAATGATGAAAGTGAGTGGAGACTTCTATCTGGTATACCAATAGATGATCAGTACTTTCAACATTCATTTGCACCTTTAATAAATTATCTGAAGAAATTTCCAAAAGCATTTAGAGAAAAAGGAAAGCTTTCATTCACGCTTGCAGCGGAAATTGATCCGATGGTATTCTCTTATGCTAGAAAAATTCGCAATGGAAAAAACTGGTTAAGCTCTGAGTTACTGAAATTAGGAATTACGGGGCAAAAATACTTTATTAATACAAATGGAGATTTTAATCATGGAAAGGAAATTGTAAACGAAAGAGGTTTTCAATGTAACGAGATAATCGATTTATTTAAATCGATTGATGGCATTACGCCTTCCATGTATGGAGACAAGGGTCATTTACATACTGATGAGCATGGAAAGTTATCTATTAAATGGACCGTGAAACACTTTAGAGAAAGATTATCCAATCAGTTGCTATCACTTTGTCCAAAAAATAAGGAAGTTATTTATCTAGTTGAAAAGATACCTCTTGGTTTTGGAGAATTTGCAATTTTAGCAAATAGCACACAATCATATAAAGATATTTTAAAAGATGCGCAAAGTGAACTCATGTTTGTTCAATATTGGAGTCATGGTAAATGGGATCATCTTGGTATTATAACTAACGGTGATGATAAGCTGAAAAATGAGCTACTGAAGACTAGAGCTGACAGTTCTGAACCTCAGAGTAACTAATCCTTTGAACTAATCTCGTTATTTTTTCTCCAGCGAGTTCTAGACTTAGATCACCACCACACCGTTTGACGAGATCTAGAATGACTGAGAACTTGTCCTCGTCTTTCCAAAATTTTTGTAGAAACTTCGCAGTGTCTTTCGCTGAAGCTAATTGATGATTCTCTTTGATCGCCTTAAAAACGGCTTGAGAGGGGATGAGTGAAAATGAAATTTTAGCAAAACCAATCTTGTCATTACCCTCGGGTAAATCAATGTCGAAATTTAGTCCTGTCTTACTTTCTATTTTTTTTAAAGCTTTTTTTAATGATGAAAGCTTAAAACGATTACCTTTTTTAAACCAATAGAGCTGAGCCTTATTCGAAAAGGTATTATTCATCATGACTTCTTCAACTAAGGCGGCCGTCTCCATTTCAATTTGTTTACTAAAAAGACGGACGGATCCCTCTCTAAAAGAAATAGCACGAGTGACTTGTGAATTATTATCCCAAATATCTTCACGGTCTTCTTCCACGATCTCCATTCCTTTACCTCTTTTAAACTGTAGTAAAGGGAAAAATGGAGTCGCAGCAACAAGCTTTGCACTTTTTAAAACTTTGAGTGAACTAACATCTCCGATTTTAACTTTAGCTTCATTTGAATCTTGAGCATAATCGATTCGCCCTTTTTGAATCATGTCTTCAAAGAGCTGCTCCCCTTGAGAAGTAGAGATGTCGATTAAAAATGAGGCCCCTAATGTTTTTTCTGCAAGCCTAGAAACTTCCGAGTAAGCCAAAAAAGCACCTGCTAAAACTCCAACAGATTTAGTACTCACACGTCTGACTTCTAAGTAGATTGAATTCTCTGATTTTTTTTCTAAGTAAATAGAATGTCCACCTTCGATGGCGACTTTAGGTCCAATACTTGTGATTCCACTGCCAAGTGCGAGGTTGATGGCCACTCCTCCGAGAGAGTTCCAGTATACAGAATCACCTGACCTCATCTTTCTCACTTCAACAATAGATGTTGGAACTTTGTGTTCGAATGCTTCAAGTTCATCTTTACTAAAAAACTTATAAGACCATTTTGCATATGAATTGTAAGAAGGAAACAAGCCTAGACTGGTGTAAATATTATCAGAAATATTTGTAACACTACTGAGACCAGCAGAGATAAATATTTTTCTAGTAGAGAGTAAATTATAACCCAAATCACCAGTTTCTTCTAATTCGATCCGAGGTGAATCAGCAGGCTTGAGGTTAACAATCTCATCGAACACTTGATAGTTGCCATAGGTAAAAATAGGATCAACACTAACTCCAGCATATGAAGTCCAGTTCATGATAAAAAGTAGTACTGCTAACAATTTCATAAATACTCTTTAGGAACTTCTAGGTGCTTCCTTTCAGATTGTTTATAAACCATTCTCATGATTAAGATAAAAACAAAAAACAGAATGGCCCAAAATGCGTCATAGTATAGCCTCAAAGGATTATCTAAGCCATTGGTTAAGGCTCCTGAATTTGGCTTAATATAGGAAATCTCAGGGTTTCTGTCATAAACTCTATAATTTTTACTTTCAAAGACTAGCTTCATCCCGCTGGGAGGAGAGAAGTAGTAACGTTCTTGATATCTGTTATTGATATTAAGTTTTTCCACATTAGACGGAAGCTCTACAACTAGACGGTCAATGCCTATAAATTGATTGAGGATTAATCTTTCTTTAAACTCATGATCACTGGCAACGAGAATTTTAGACCGATCTGATATTCCGAGAGTTAGCAGGGTATGGTTCGGTGAAAGAATGATTGTCTTGCCAACTGAAGGTGATTTTATCCATGAATTAAGAGTATGCCATGTTTTAGGATCAAAACTCACTCGATCGTTTGAAATGCCATTGATCAACCAAGATGAGATTAGAAACAAGAGTGCCAAAACGAAATGAGATTTTTTAATCATAATTTTGTTAACATATTCAAATCCAATTCCAATGGCCGTAATCCCCACCATTATTTCAACTGAAACATCTCTACCAAGTGCCATGAGAATTAGATACGCCAAAAAGCTGGCAAAGATAGTTTTAAGAGATAAGAGTTTTCTAATTAATAATTTTTTGGGTTTAAAGATGGGCAGACAAAGTATGATGAAAGGAGCCCATTGTAATAGCTCTAAGTTAAATGAGTGAGAGACGGAAGATATAAAAGTTAGGCTTGATAAGTCTTTTTTAAAAAGCCAAGAGATATATAAAACACTAAAAATGGACATGATCGCTGGAAATGTTAGAACCAAAAACCCCCCTCTTATGGACTCTCTAAAAAGTCCCGCCTGTAAAAGAAGAGGAGCAATTGAAAACAGAGCAAGTGAATAAGCTATTCCTATAGACCCTGAAAGCATGAGAAATGCTCCAGAAAAAGCCATAAGTAGGACACCCCGACCTAAATTTTCTTTATTTGCTTCAGTTAGGCCAAGGGTAAATGACCATAGTGCTATCATAATGAGTAAATCTAAAGGGTATAGCGTTAAAATATCGATAGCCTTCGGATGTAGTAGGAATATTGAAAGAATTGCAATTGCAGGAAGGACATTTTTGTTACTATTGATCATTGGTTCTAAAGTCATGTAGACAACAAGTGTGAACATGGCCAAACATATAAGATGGATACTCAAAAATGACGGAGTTCCCATAAGTCTTGTAAGCGGCCCAATGGTATTAAGAAATGATAGTGGAGCGTTAGAGATATAGGTGCTATATCCATTTGTAGAGTTTAGTGCCGGCCCAAGAAACGACCATAGGGACATTTCTTGGTCTGATATTAAGAATTTTTCTCTTAGGAAAATAGCTAGAACTAAAAGTAGTAGAAAAAACGTAGAAATATAAATGGCGCTAAAAAATTTATTTCGCATCTTTTACTAATTGTTGAGTCATTTTACTTAAACCATGTTGAGTTTTTTCCCAATAAAATGGATTCGTAAAAAGCTGCCACAATCCTTTAAGTGCTGCTTGAGATAACATCAACCAATAAAATGGCGTGGTGAGGGCCCAAGGTATTAAGTCATATCGCTTACGCTTAAAGACACCCACCATTTGTATATATATGAAAAAGGAATTACCTACTAATAAATTCAAAAGAGAAATATATAACAGAGGCTCAACAAACATCGGATCAAAGATATTAGTGTCTAAAATGAACCACCATAAGAAGATGGAATATAAAAATGGTGTCATTAAAGCTGTTAGAAAAGTACCTCCAATAAAGAATTGAAATGAAAAAAACGCTTTGTTTCCAATTTTTCGCCATAAGCTAAAGGGGCTGCGCATATGAACCAGATATGTTTGTATATAACCTTTAATCCAGCGGGAACGTTGTCGAATCCAGTTGCCATAATGGGTATTTGCTTCTTCAAAAGTGGTTGAATTGACCACTCCGACTTTGTAGCCAAGTTGAGAGAATCGAATACCAAGGTCTGCATCTTCTGTCACATTAAACGGATCCCAACCGCCAACTTCCCTTAGGTACTCAGTTCGAAAATGATTCGATGTACCGCCTAAAGGGATCGGTACTTTAAGTCTTTCTAGTGCTGGCAAGTAAAAATCAAACCACAAGCTATATTCCATTGTGAACATACGAGTGATCCAATTTTCATCTGCATTAAAGAAATTTAGTCTGGCCTGAACAACCGCCATATTTTTTGGCGAATGATTAAATACCCACATTGCTTTTTTTAATTGGTCGGGCTCGGGTTTATCTTCGGCATCATAAATAGTTAAAAACTCACCACGCGCAAATTGTAAAGCATAGTTGCATGCTTTGGGTTTTGTTTTCGGAAGTGACTTTGGAACAATAACCACTTCCATTTTTATATGAAGATTAAGTGCTCTTGCGGCGGCTTGCGTTTCAAGATCATCTTCTTCTAGTACAAATTTTATATCTAACTTTTCCTTAGGATAATCTAGTTCAGAAAATGATTTCACAATGATAGGCAAAACTTCTGGCTCTTTGTACATTGGAACTAAGATAGTATAGGTCGGCAGCATGGAGTCATCCATGCCGTCTACGTCGTTCTTTGTTACTTTATGATCGATACTTCCGTGAGAGCCTTTCCAAGCCAGTAAAAACTTAAAGAAGAAGCTAACTATTAAGAAGGCTGTGACTAAGATATTTAAAATTAATAAAAAATTCCATGGGGATATAAAGAGCCACAAGAGGCATATACATGCGATTAAGTAGATCATAACGAGTTGGTGGCCGACAATGACTTTGCCGGCAGAATAATTCGGATAAGACTGTGCCAGAGCATAAACAGATAATTCGGTTAAAGTATCTTTTAAGCTTAAGTGTAAGTGATATAAAACTTGAAAGCGTGAAGCGATTTTTATGAGGCATTTATCTCCAAATCTTTGTCGAAGTGCCTCAAGTTTATTTTTAGTAATATCAGCAACAATAATCTCGTTATTTGCATAGGGAAGCACTAAGTGATCAATACAAAACTTAGCTTCTTCTTTTGATAAGGCAGAAAGATCAAATGTAGAGGTATTAATATCTATAAAATCTAAACCTAACTGTAAGCTTAGTGCTTGATCAAGTTCCTCTGGTAAAATGATGCCTTCTTGGATAAGAACGCCCCCTAGTGGAGAGCCTCTTTTGTCTTTGAGTTTAAGTGCTAAAGATAAGTCTTCTTCTGAAATTTTCTCAAGTGACTTAAGAATTTCTCCCAAAAGTTTCAAAGGGAATAATCCTTCCACCAGCTTAAGTAGATATAATGACCATCTCCGGTGTTTCGCCCGTAGACTTCTTTTAGTAATCCTAATTGTAAAGAGTCAGTTTGTTTAAATCTCCAAGCGACACTGGGACCAATTTTTAGCAGATCGTAATCTTGCGAGACATATGGATTAACATTAATATTGATTCCTTTGTCATTTTTGAGGCTTTGAGTATAAAAGATATGCCCCATTAACAGAAATGAGTTAATACTCTTTCCTCCGGTTACATCTAATCTTATCTGGTCAGCCGGTGCCTCCAACCTGTGACGATAAGCTGCTTCTAAGGAAATAAAGTCGATAGCCATAATTTGATACAGGTCGTGCAAATAACGTATCTCTATATCATTTTGACCGTTGCCAGGACCAGGATTAGCAGTATCAGAGTAAAGAGGAACAGAGACTAAAGCTTGTAGTGCGATGGCCGATTCATAGTCTTTTTTTAATAAGTATCTCGCTCCTAATGCATGATCACCTGAGCCTGTAAAATCGATGGAACTGCTATCGTTCGAAAATTTTAAATTATTAATCACAGATCCAGTCGCAAAGAGCGCCCAATTATTTCTTAAGCTATAAAGCAAATAGTATGAGAGTTCATTCTTCGTGAACTTTCCATTGCTAGTAAATTCAGAACTTTTTTTATTTTCAAAAAACTGAGATTTAGCCTGGTATTGACCTAAGGTCAGAAATAATTGGCCATTACCTTCAGTTGGAATATTTGCCGCGGCATAAAGATTTATGGAGAAGATATAAACGACAAAGTATTTCATCTAAACTTTCTTCCTAAGGCCAGAAAGAGAATAGTAAGAAGCAGCCAACCTACTCCCATTAAGATATAACGCCATTCTTCTAACAGGGTGACTAAGTTAGGTCCACTTGAATACTTCGCTACTTTATCTTTTAATTCTGATGAAAAAGTAAGGATTTCAATCCTATCTGGAGTGAAGGCTAAAACGTCATGGTGATCAGGTACATAATTAGGTAAATGAACTTTAAAGGGAGCTTTCATGGCGCGTAATAAAAGACCTTGTGTTCTCTCATTCGTCTTAAGTGTTAAAAGACCAATTTTATTGAGACCTGTTGTTTTAAGTCTTTGATTGGCGAGATAAGGAATAATGACTTCCGAATCTGGAGCGACACTTTCTAATTCAATAAAGCGCCTTAAGCCTATTGGAGATGAGGTAAATTGGGCGTTGTCGACATTAAGATTAAATGACTTTTGTAACCAGTTTAGTTGAGAGATCCAAACTTGAGGCTCAGGTAATTCACTTGGAAAAATAATCTCATACTGACTATCACTCATAGCAAAAGAGACAAAGCTCGAGGCTTGGCTATCTGCTTTGGTATACTCCAAAGCAGAATCTTCTAGTAGGCGGACATCGAAATCTCTACCAAAGTCTTGATTACATCCACCCTTAGGGTCATTTCGCTTGATCAACAAATTAATATTTAATGGCCATTTTGAAAATCGATTGGGAAGCAACACTTGATGGTATTGAGGTAGTTCACTATTAGGAAGATTGATAACTTTTATCAATTCATCTCCAACATAGACATAGAGACTAACTGGATGTTCGCCACTACTTCTAGCCGATGTAAGAGAAAGATGTAATTTTGCAGGTTTTAGATCGGAACCGGATATTGTAGGTACCTTGAAAGACCAATAGGCTCCATTGGAAGTTTTTTCGCCTTCAGCTTTAAGGCTTAATTCATTTCTTGTAAGCCATACTCTTTCGCTATCTTGTGAAACTTTCTCCACCGGTAAAATAGAATTGTTAAAGATTCCTGATAGATCGACAAGAAAGGGAGTCGCAAAGAATGGACTGGTAGTTGATAGGTAGAATTGTGTAAGAACTATTTTAGTATCTTTTATTTTAGTTTGGATTATTTGATGGTTGTTAGTATCCCGACTTAAAATGATATCTGCCGATTCTCGCTTTTTCGTAAATCGAAGAGAGCTCCCTTGTTGACTTACAATCGCCCCTAATTGATAGAGCAGTTTTAGTTCCTCAAGAGTAATTGGAGACTCAGGAAGATTGACATACGTTGTTCTTCCTAACGTAAGAATGAAATCTGAAATATTGGTTGGTCTTTGGTTGAACGTCAGTTCAAAAGAAGAATTTTCGGTAATACGAACTAAGCCAGAGCTCATCTTTTGATCTAGGCATGGATCATCTGAAATAATATTAACGAATTGAAAATCAAACCTACCGTATTTATTCTTGAATAGGCTTTTAGGAATATCTAGAACAATAGTCTGTTTTCGAAGTGATATATTGCCTTGTCCCCCTAATGATATATGAGCTAGTGGCGCTCCCTCAAAAAGAACTTTTAAATTTGAGGGATCCTTTAAGAGTGGCGAGCTTTCTATTTCAAGTGTTAGCTTGCCTGAGCTGATAAGATTACTCGATGGTAGACGAACATACATAGGTAGAATTTCAATTGGCTCTTGAGCTAAAACTCCATATGGAAATCCCTTTTGCGCCATACTTTGAGAAAATGTATATGAATGACAGAGGAACGGGAACAGAATTAAGATTAAAAAGAGTTTCATTTATTTCCCAAGGGCTAGCCTACTGTAAAATCGGCTGATTTTAAGAGTCAAAAGAGTGAAAATCAAGACTATTCACTATTCAAGTTTGAAGATTTATACATAATTGAGGGGAGGAATTGTTTGGCCCCAACCTTGCTCTATAGATCAACATGCTGTGGCAACTCACTCAAATCCTATTCTCGAAACGGGCGATACTGTCTACTTTTTTGACAGTTGCTTTAATCACAACAAGTTGTGGCCCAAATAATTTCAATCCGCTTAGTAAAACAGTTAATACCTCGCTAACCGTCTCTCAGGCGCTTAAAATGTGCTCCTCCTCTCAAGCCGAGGAGTTTTCGGCTATTGATGCCCTTCATTTCTCTCAATCAATAGGCTACCAATGGCTAGCCAGGATCAATACCCCTGCAAAGAAAAAAGAGCTTAATCAAATCTCTTATCTTTCCAGAAAAGAACTTATCGCTGAGGCACAAGTAATCTTGTCTGGTCCACTAGTTCAGCAAACCATTATGACTTTCGATCAGGCGATCAAGTATAAAGAAGCGTTAAATAAACTACAAAAACTTAAGCAGAGGATTGAGCGACTTGAATTTTTAGAATGTCATATGGACGAATATTTCTATTTAGGAAAAATTCCATTCAAATCATATATTCAATTAATCAGTGGCAATGTTAGCCAAGAAAATATTATTGATGTTTGTAGCGTTTTTAGAAATGAACCGAGTTGTAAGGTCGAAGCGCTTTTATCCCGCACAAATAATTCTCTTTCATCGATGATCAATAAGTATAGAGATAAATTTGAGCAGCGTTTTTTTAATCCAAGGTTTAAGCTTGGTGAACCGCTTGAATCAATTTCTTGTACTAAAAATGGTGAAGAGTTTTCACTTAATTTACGAGTCAATGCTAGTCCTGACGATTTGATGCGAGTGAAGGCAGCTGCTAGATTTTGGAG
Source organism: uncultured Halobacteriovorax sp. (assembly GCA_964352405.1). Lineage (GTDB taxonomy): Bacteria > Bdellovibrionota > Bacteriovoracia > Bacteriovoracales > Bacteriovoracaceae > UBA4207. Next base: position 26,923 of record CAYGRY010000023.1, on the reverse strand, counting down.
CTCAAGTGAGAAGAATTTCAATCTCAATATTATCGAGTCTAATGATGCCAAAGCCTTAAAGATCAATCGCATTGCCCAGGGTCCATCACATGTTAATATGCAAGAGCGATCTTCAATTAATTTAGGACCTGGTTTAGATCATACTAAGATCATTGCTCATGAGATTGGTCATATTCTGGGTTACCCAGATTGCTATTTTGAAGCATGGGATAAAGAGCAGGAAGCATTTATTTATCTTGAGTTAGATCCAATGGGAAAAAACTTAATGTGTAATGTGAATAACGCCGCAACGATTCCACAGAACTACTTTGATCAGTTAAAAACTAGTTATTGTAATTAGTTTTTTTGCAATATTTTTAGATGAGATAATACGGTGGCACGAGCCGCTACATATTCATGATGATCGAGTCTTAATCCATGTCCAATGTGACGAATAAACTCAGCTTCATCAATTGAAACTTCACCATCACTTGCTGCTAGTTGAAATAAAGCTTCTAAGATTCCAACGCGCTCTTCGTCATTTAAAACTTTATCAAGTGCACCTGTGTATTGATGAACATCCAAAGAGGCAAGAGCATTGACTTCTTTTAGTGTCACTTCAGTCACTGTTTGAATTTGTTCATCACTCAATTTGCACCATTGTTTTAATGAAGACTTGATATCTTCAATTTCACAAGGTGTGACTTTGAAGTCTGAATTAGCGACGCAGGCCAAAAGACCAGAAATAGCCGCTATTTTTACTCTAGTTTCTTCGTCAACATTTGGTAGATATTGTGCCAATTTTTGTGGCAAGGAGGCGATCTCCACTTTTGGTGAGGTTTTGCCAATATTTAAAAAATCCCACAATGACATGTTAGTCCCTTTTGTATGAAGTTTTTGCTAGAATATCCCTAGCATAATCATCCTGGCGTAAGCCCGCAAGGAACAGGTGTTAAATAATGAATTTGTCCTCAATTTATATGAGTCAAGAAGATGAAGGCGACGGTGAAGGTGGCTTATCAACAATTGTCAAAGATCGCGTTAAAAGACCACCGCGCTATAAAGTGTTATTACATAACGATGATTACACAACGATGGAATTTGTTGTTTATATACTAAGAGCCGTCTTTGGTAGAGAGCTACCTGCGGCCCAGGCGATTATGCTTCAAGTTCATAACGATGGCGTTGGAGTTTGTGGTGTTTATACTTACGAAATTGCAGAGTCCAAAGTCGCAAAAGTTGCAAAGCTAGCGAAAGATAATGGGCATCCTCTTCTTTGCAGCATGGAGCCGGAATAATACGGTGGAGATCATTTTATGATGAGTAAAAAGTTAGAAATTATCCTCAATAGTTCAATTAAAAAAGCAAATAAGCTAAAGCATGAGTATTTAACCCTTGAGACGATTCTTTTGGAACTTGTGACCAATGATGAACAGGTCCAAGAGATTATTAGATCGACTGGCGTTGAAACAGCGGTGGTAAAAAAAGAGTTAGAAGACTTCATAAACGACTCCTCTAATTTTAGTATTCTTGATCAGACTCAAATTACCCTTTTAAGTGAAAAGCAATTTGTAGATGAAGAGCTAAGATCCTTAGCACGTGACAGTGGCATTGAATATCAACCAGAAATCAGCGCTTCTCTTCAACGTGTTATTCAGCGAGCAGCTATTCACGTACAAAGCTCCGGTAAGAAAACAATTAGAGGCATCAATCTTTTGGTCGCAATGTTTCAAGAAAAAGAAAGCTTTGCCGTTTATGTCTTAAGAAAGCATGGAGTCGAGCGCTTTGATGTGGTTCGTGCCATCTCTCATGGCCTTGATCAATCTTTAACAGAAAATCGCAGACAAGGTGAAGCTAATCCTGAAGAACAAGATCCGGAACTTGGTGGCTCTGGTAAAAATTCTCGTGCCATTGATCAATATGCACTTAATTTGAATGAGATGGCTGAAAAGAAAAAGATCGATCCAGTAGTTGGTCGTGAATCAGAGATTGAAAGAATTGTTCAAGTACTTTGCAGAAGAAGAAAAAACAATCCTCTTTTAGTCGGTGAAGCCGGCGTTGGTAAAACTGCTATCGCTGAGGGCTTGGCTTGGAAGATTGTTCAAAAAGAAGTGCCTGAAGTTTTAGAAGATACCATCGTGTGGTCGTTAGATATGGCTTCGCTTCTTGCTGGAGCTAAATTTCGCGGTGATTTTGAACAACGACTTAAGAATGTTGTGAAAGATCTAGAGAAAATGAATGATCAAGGTCAAAAGACAGTTCTCTTTATCGATGAGATGCATGTTGTAATGGGCGCAGGTGCAACCGCTGGCTCATCCATGGATGCATCCAACCTTTTAAAGCCAGCACTATCTGCTGGGACTTTAAAATGTCTTGGCAGCACCACTCATGAAGAATATCGAAAGTTCATTGAAAAGGATCCTGCCTTTAGTCGTCGTTTTCAAAAAATAGATGTTGAAGAGCCTTCACTTGAAGATACTTATAAGATCCTTCTTGGACTTAAAGATAAGTTTGAAGAACATCATTCAGTTAAGTATCCACCAAGTGTTTTAAAGCTAGCTGTCGATCTTACAAATAAATATATAACGGACCGAAAAAATCCAGATAAAACGATTGATGTCATCGATGAAGTAGGGGCAGCGATGCAACTGCTTCCAGCCTCAAAGCGTCGTTCTCAAATCACTAAGAAAGATATTGAAAAGGTCGTGGCGCAATTAGCACGTATTCCTCAAATCAGTGTGATTGGTGAAGAAAAGAAAAACCTTAAGGATTTAAAAGAAAATCTTCAGATGCTGATCTATGGACAAGAACATGCAGTAGAGAAAGTCGCTGATACAGTGATCATGTCTAGATCAGGTCTAGGTGATGATCGAAAACCGATGGCCAGCTTCTTATTTGCAGGACCAACCGGTGTCGGTAAAACAGAATTAGCACGTCAATTAGCGATTCAACTTGGAAGTCATCTTGAAAGAATTGATATGTCAGAATATATGGAAAAGCATTCAGTCGCTAAATTGATTGGAGCTCCTCCAGGTTATGTTGGATACGATCAAGGTGGATTATTAACTGATGCTCTTAAAAAACATCCCCATTGCATTCTATTATTAGATGAAATCGAAAAAGCCCATCCTGATGTTTATAATATTTTGCTTCAGGTGATGGACAATGGAACGTTAACGGATGCTCAAGGTCGCTCAACAGACTTTAGAAATGCTGTCATTATTATGACAACTAATGCTGGTGCTAAAGAAATGGAAGCAGGATCTATTGGGTTAGCAGCAGGAATTGGACCAATCGAAAGCTCAAGCAAGCGTGATCAGGCCTTAAAAAACTTCTTTTCACCAGAATTTAGAAACAGATTAGATGCGATTGTTCATTTTAATAAGCTCGGATCTGATTTTATCGTAAGAATTGTAGAAAAATTCCTTATGGAGCTTGAAAATAAGCTCGCCGCCAAAAATGTTGCAATTGAAGTCACAGATAAGGCCAAATTATGGTTGGCCGAAACAGGATATGATCCAAAAATGGGCGCAAGACCGATTGGAAGACTGATCGATGAACGCTTGAAACGCCCTCTATCAGGGGAGATGTTGTTCGGTCATCTTGTTAAAGGTGGCAAAGTTACGATCGATCTTGATGATAAGAATGAACTTCAATTTTCATACGAATCTTTAAAATAGTGCCCATCATTGATGCCACTTTTAGGACCTAGGGGAACTTTTTTCACCTAGGTTCTAAAAAATAATGCAATTATTTCATACCTCCATTCAGACTATTTCATGATCATTTTCTATCCCAATCCATGACCTTGATGAAAAAAAAATGAAGGTCATCTTTTTAATGAAAAGCTAGTGTTCATCGCACTTTCAACTGTTGAAATGCAATCAATTCATCTTCATTTCATGTCTTTCAATGTTGAGACGTTAAAGTAAAAACAAGATCGGAACGATAAGATTGAGGTAACGCTTGAATTTTTTTGTTTGCGTTAAAATAAAATTGTGTTTATCCTAAACTTAAGTACGTCGAACTAGGAGGATGTCATGGCTGTTAAGAAGAAAGCTACAAAGAAGAAAGTAGCAAAGAAAGCAACGAAGAAAGTAGCTAAGAAAGCAACAAAGAAAGCTGCTAAGAAAAAAGTAGCTAAGAAAGCAAAGAAAAAAGTTGCTAAGAAGAAAGTAGCAAAGAAAGCGACTAAGAAAGTTGCTAAGAAAGCTACTAAGAAAGCTGCTAAGAAAAAAGTAGCTAAAAAAGCTACTAAGAAAGCTGCTAAGAAAAGCACAGCTAAAAAAGCTACTGCTAAAAAAGTTGCTAAAAAGAAAAAATAAGAAGCATTAGCTTCTTTTTTTGAAAGAGGGGTTCCATTGGAACCCTTTTTTTTGTCCAAAATTCCAGATTTATCCCCAATTTCTATAAAAATCCCAAAAATCTTCCAAAACTGCCCGTTACTTGCTCGCATTTTTTGATCAGTTCTCGACAAAAACTCCAAAATTGGCTAATTTCGCCTCAATCGTTATCACCGTCAGGATTTAAAGCTGGTTGCGGTGTGGACGGACAAGATAATTTCAAGGAAATTGTCGATTCAACTACCTACTTTCAGTAGTTTATCAGTCCTATCCTCACAAAAAATGCGCCACTATATAAGGAAAAGTCGTATGGAATCTGGATTAGGCACCACAAAACTAGAATATCCACGTGAATGGATCACAAATCCAGAAACTGGCGACAAGGTTCTCAGACTTGGAGAGCTTGAATTTCCAGCCAGAAAAGTTTGGATGAAGACTTTTGGCTGCCAGATGAATTATCACGATTCTGAAAGATTATTGTCTCACCTTAAAGATCTTAACTTTGATCGCACGGAAGAATTGGAAGAAGCTGATATGGTTCTTTTCAATACCTGCGCTATTCGCGATCTTGCTAATAATAAATTCTATTCTCATCTAGGTGAACTTAAGGCACTTAAGAAAGAAAAGAATGGTTTAGTTATTGGCGTTGGTGGATGTGTTGCTCAAACTGAAGGCAAGCAATTAATCAAACGTTATAATCATCTCGACTTTGCTTTTGGTACCGATGTCATCGATCAGATTAACGATATGGTTTATAGAACCTATGCCGGTGAATCAAAATTCTCCGTTAATGCTTGGGATAGATCAAATAATTTCTCGATCGAGACAAAAGTTACTCATGGTTCCCCTCAAGCATTCGTTAATATCATCAAAGGCTGCAATAAATATTGTACCTACTGTATTGTTCCTTATACTCGCGGCAAAGAGATCTCTCGCCGCCAAGATGAAGTGGTTCAAGATATCAGAAGGCTAGTGGAGCATTCTGGAATCCAAGAAGTGACTCTACTAGGCCAAAACGTAAACTCTTATGGCAAAGAAAATGGTGAGAATCTCGCTGGATTACTCATGGCCTTAGAAGATATTAATGGATTAGAGCTTGTCCGCTACACAACCAGCCATCCATATGACGTTAGCGATGAATTAATTGCCGTTCACGGCGCTGCAAAGAAGTTATCACGTCATTTACATCTTCCTGTTCAAAGTGGCTCAGACGCCGTTTTAAAGCGTATGCATCGCGAGTATTCGGTTGAACATTATCTAGGTCTTTTAGAAAAACTAAGAAAAGCTCGTCCTGATATGGTTTTAACGACAGATATTATTGTCGGTTTCGTGAATGAGACCGATGAAGAGTTCCAAATGACGTTAGATATGTTGGATAAAGCTCAATATGATTCGATTTATTCATACACTTACTCAGAAAGACCAAAAACTCGCGCCGCTAAGATGGAAGACTTCCTAACTGATGATGTTCGCGGTGAAAGACTTCGCTATCTTCAAGGCCATCAGCAAAAAATCCAAGAAAAGATCCGCCAAGGTCTAGTTGGTGAAACATTTAGAGTACTAGTTGAAGGTCATGGCGCTATGGGTGGCATCAAAAAATGGAAAGGAAGAACAAATTGCATGAGATTAGTGCATTTCCTACCTGAAAATGAGCAAAATGATTACCAATGGCATTGGGTTGATGTGGAAATCGTTTCTGCTACTGCTTGGTCTCTACAAGGCAAGCTTGTCGCTGATTGGGGTAAAAAAGCTCCTTCTATGCAATAAATTTTTAAAAAAGTGTAAAATGAGAGCATGAACTTAAGGTTTTTGCTCTCATTTTTCGTTTTGGCCTTCTTTTCTTCAAAAAGCTTCGCTTTCACTGAACTTTCTTTTGATTTTGGATACGATAAGCAAGTTTATGGCTCTCAAAAACAAAATAAACAAACTTCACGAAGCTATCAGGCCAGTGTCGCTTTTTATTTGTTTAAATATACTGCCATCGAATTTAATGCCAGCCATTCAGAAGAAGAAACATTAGAAAATAACGTCATTCCTGTTTCTGGTACTAACGTCTCAGTAGTTTCATTATCAACGAATGTCACTAGCGATACTCTTGGTCTTGGACTTAGACAGGCCTTCGCTGCTCGCGGTGCTTTTATTAGACCATTTCTGTCGATCGGTTACGCCAATCAAGTCATTCGCGATCGAACTACTTTTACCTTTAAAGATAATACTTCAGGTGTGACTGATCGTTTTTCAGATCCTATCAATAAAGCTCGCTTAGATTCAATTTTTTTGAGCTTCGCTATGCAGTTTCAATTATCAGAGCTTTTTTCAATCAAAGGATCTGTCCAAAGTGTCTTTCCAGCCTTTGAATTTGATCGCATCAGTGATGATCTTAAATATACAGCAGGATTTTCTTGGATTTTCTAAAACCATTACTTATATGTTTGCTACTTTCTAGTTGTGCTAAAGCCATTTATATTGCCGAGCAAACAAAAGGGCAGTTGTCGCTTCAGTGGAATGGCATTGAAAATAAAAAGCTCTTAGAAGATTCAACTATCTCGGATGAGATAAAACAAAAAGTGAAATTGATTGAAGGATATAAACAATATTTTTATGAGTACTGGAAAATTGAGCTTGGTGGAATTTACTCAAAAACAACCATGCTTGAAAATGAAGCTGTGACCTGGCTAGTGATCACGTCAAAATGGGATGAAGTCAAAGCACTAAAAGAGTGTTTTCCCTTTACCGGTTGCTTTCCTTATTTAGGATTTTTTAATAAAAAAAGCGCTCAAGCTTGGATGAAAGATCAACAAAGATCAGGTTTTCAAACGTGGATGAGACCAGTTTATGCTTACTCAACGCTAGGTTATTTTGAAGATCGTATTCTTTCATCATTTTTTGAATATGATCAATACGAACTTGCAGAATTGGTTTTTCACGAACTTTTTCATGTGATGTATTTTTTAAAAAATAATGTTGAATTTAATGAAAACCTAGCCAATTTTTATGGCGAGGAAATGGCGAAGGAATACTTTGAAAAGAGTAGTGATTCTGGTTACTTAGACTGGAAAGGACGACTTAAAGCCTCCTCCATCTTAAGACAAAATATTTCTTCCCATGCAAGTGAACTCAATCAACTTTACATCGCTCAAAAACCAAAAAATCAAGCAGACAGCGAGGCTATCCTTCATCAATTTATAGATGAAAAATTTAGGCCAATGATAGAGAGTGAATGTAAAAAATTGGGACTAAATAATTGTAATGCTAAAAAAGGCGAGTGGAATAATGCTCGCTTTGCAGCAATGCTAACCTACGAAAAGGCCGCCCCTGATTTTCATAGTCTTTTTAAGACTCATGGTGACAATCTAAAGGACATGCTAAGTTATATAAAGGATCGTGAAAAAGAGTTTATGGACAGTAATCAAAAAGATTTCACTGCCTTTCTTTTTTCACCTACAATTGATCAAAAATAACTGAGGTATGGTTTGGCTCGTCACTTTTTACTTATCGATCCCCTCGATAAACTTGTTGTAAAGAAAGATTCAAGCATTCTTTTGGCACTAACTCTTCAGCAGTCTGGGCATGATGTCTTTGTTTTTTTTGAAAGTGACTTTGCTTATAATAATCGTTCAAAATCTAAAGTAGTAGCCACAAAATTTACTGGCTCTATTGATAAAGAAACAAGCTATATCAATGAATTCAAATTAACTGATAAAGTTGAATGTGAACTTCATTTTTACGACACTCTTCATATGCGTCTTGATCCACCATTTGATGCAAGATATCTGCGAGTGCTTTGGATGTTAATTGCATGGCAAGAACAATCGGGCGTTAAGGTCGTCAATAGTCCTCGAGGTATTGCACTTCATAATGAAAAGCTGGCAGCTTATGCTCGCGAGAAATCGTTGCATAGTTTTGTTGGTGCTTCGCTAAGTGGATTTGAAAGCTATCTTGCTGAACTCAAAACACAAGGTGTCGATCAACTTATTTTAAAGCCTCTTGATTTGTTTCAAGGTTACGGCGTTGAAAAAGTTGCGATGAGTGATGCAACCACTGCGTTTGTTAGAAAGGTCAAAGAAGCAGGTGGTGCCTTAGTCGCTCAACCTTTTGATCGCTCTGTTTTAGAGGGAGAAATCCGTTCTATTTACTGGAAGGGTAGAGAACTTGGAACAATTCTAAAAGTTCCACCAAAAGGTCAGTACTTGGCCAATATCGCACAAGGTGCAACCTTTTCTAAGCATGAGTTGTCTGCAGATCTAAAAAAAGAATGCGAAGATATTTGTCTTGATCTTCATCGTGATGGAGTTGATTGGATCGCGTTTGATATTTTAGGTGACAATATTTCTGAAGTGAATATCACATGTCCAGGCCTACTCGTTGAAGTGAGTAAGGCCATGGGTGAGAACTTAGCTAAGTATATTAGTTAATGATCGGACGGTTCCAAGAACGTGTGTAGTCAGTAGAAAATTGTAGATCAAATGAAACACATTCCGTATGCCAAACAGATTCCATAGGTCGAGTTGGATCAGTTCCACAGTTTCCGTTAACAGGGCAATCCCACTTCATATCTTTAACTTGTACTACTACTGGAGTTGTAAGTCCTGGAGGTACAGAAAAACGATATGGGTAAGACGGTTTGTTGACTGGAATTTTATCAAATGTAAATGATTCATAAACGCCAGCAGTATTAGATGTTTTAATTTCAACCGTCATCGAAAGCAATGTGTATGGCATTCCAATATAGCCGCAATTCCCACCGCCATTAGTTGTCGCCGTACCTTGTCCTGGAGCTGCTCTTGGAATAACACGAATATTAAGTTCAGCATCAGTATCAAGGTTAACGTTGCCCGGCCAAGTGTACGAGTTCCATGAAATTGGAGTTGCACATGTGCCACCGTTACCAATATTGCCGCAACCTTTGGTCACAACTCTTGGAATCGATTTACAATAAGTTGATAAACCACCTGGCTTAATAATTGTACAGTCTGCACTAACGCTATCAGTACCGTTAAGATCAGCATGCTGACCTGGAGGTGGTGGATTTTGTGTTGAAGTTGGAGTTGGTGTCGGCGTTGGATAAGTGACCGTATTGCCTGTACCGTTAACGAAAGTATTACTGCCAGTAGTTTTTTTATTCGATTTCTTAGTCATACAGCCACTCGTAAAGAGCGCTACAGCTAAAATCATCAGAATTGTATTTGTCTTTTTAGGCATCATAAATTCACCTTTTTCATCCTATTCTAGTAGTTTATCGGTTAAATGGCTGGAAACCTTTAAGAATGACTAAAGATCTCGTATTGAATCAAAGCAAATGGCCTGTTATGATGGTGTCATGGACGCATTTTCGACATCTTCCAGACTTCCGTTTCTTAATCCCGAGCTTCATGCTCTGGCTTTTTGCGTAGTCGCTGATCACGAAAAAGCTCAGGCGTTGGTTGAGCGAGCGATGTCAGCCTATGCTCTTCATCATCAAGAACTTGAATACGGAGAGCATCCATGGACGCTTGCGATTGAAGATCTGTCTGAGTGGACGCCAAAGCATCGTCTTGAATTAATGCAACAACTTTGGGAAGTGCTTAAGCGAGAGAAAAGTTTTGAAGGCCCAGGCTTTCATGCATTAGGCGTGAGTGAGAGAGTTGCTTTATATCTTCGTGCTAGAACTCCGTTAGAGTTAGAAGATATTGCAGGATTATTACAAATCTCAAATGCAGATACTGTTGCACTTTTAGAGCGTGCTCGTCGTGAACTTCTTGAACGTGAAGCTCCCGGTTTATTAGTTGAATCTGAAAAATCAAATTGTCGTCACTCAATGAAAGCAGAAGCTTTAGCAGCATTAGATGTTGATCGCTTTGGTGATGATTTTTTAGTACGACATATGCAAACTTGTCCCACATGTACGGATAGTTATAGTGTCGCAAAAAAGAAAAGAGATGCGTGGTTAGCCTTTATACCAGAGGGCGCCATTCCAAGAATTATGCAAAGAGATTTCGAAGAACGTCTTCCGAAAATGTTAAAAGAAATCTTGCCTGAAAATAAAAAGTCGATGAAATCAAAAGCTAGAAAAGTTGGGCAAGGAAGTGCTGCTATTAGTGCAGATCTTCTTCGAACACTAGTTAATCCTAGCTTTGTCTTTACCGTCGCTGGTGTTGCTATCTTAACGTTAGCTTTTTGGGCCTCACGCTAAAATCTCAATTCACTCTTAATTGATAATAAATTGTCAGAGTCTTATCTTTGTTTAAAAGATCTTTTGGAGGATTTGGAAGCTTTCTAATATTTCGAAGAGTTCTTTCAAATAATTGGTGGATATCATCATTAGGAGACGATTTTAAAATACGTATCGTCATAATATTTCCTTCACCATCAAAAATTACTCGTGCGGTAAGAAAATGACGTTGTTGCAACAGGGGATCACGAAGTCTTGGCATAGATCTAACAAGATCATTATAGGTACTTAAAAAAGACGAGACATAGGTTTCAAAAGTTCTTTTTTGAAAACTATAAAACATTTTTTCAGCACTATTGAGTTCATCTTCAGAGACACCTTCAGGTGGAATAAAATTAACATCAAAATCAGTCTTAGAAAGTTTTTGAGCATCGCTTTCGGCCACACCCATATTCTTTAGAGTGTTGTAACGATCTTTAGTTCTGACACTTCTAACTTCTACAGGAGCTTTGGTGTCACTCATAATTTGAAAAGCACTTGGTTCTTGCTGTTCTTTAGGCAAAACATTTGTTTTTGGAGTAGGGGTTGGAACTTTTGAAGTATCTACCCCACCAAGTTGACCTAATTTAATTGATTCATTTTGATTGGCCGCCGTCGAAGGCTTGGGCACCACGACTGGTTTTTTTACTGGAGTATTGAAGTCTTTTGCTCCGTCTTTCACTCCAACGGTGCGATATTTTTTCATCTGCTCCGAGGTCATTGTCGTGACTTTAATCGGCTCTTCTTTGACTTTTTCTTTTTCAAAACCTTGATCCATCCGACCGATTAGCTCGGTCATTGCACTAAAAACCAATAGATGCAATATCAGGCTGACAAATGACGGTAGAATAAGTGGTCTTAGACGATAAAAAGTCATGTATACTTTATACAACTTGAAAGGTGTAAAAGTCCGCTTGAATTCGGTCTTTTTTACCAATTCTTGACACGCCAGGCCTGTTTTTGACACCATTGTAGTGAAAACAAGCTTTGTGGCTTGTTATTTTAATTTCCACGGTAGGAAATCGTTATGACCATGAAGGCTATTAAATTCCCAAAAATGAAATCTCGTAAAGAATGGGCCGCACTCGGCTTATCTGTCGGACTCATTATAAGCGGTGTTTTTCTCTTATCTGATTCACAAAAATTACAACGTCTCGCCGTTCTTGAAGATGGAATGGGAACTTGTTTTCAACGTGTGGCCCAAACGTTCACAGCGAAAATGATTGGTGAAGATCGCTCAGTCTATCTTGATAAAGGATTTACTCAAGCTTCTGAAGAATGTTTTGGTGAAGCCGCTTCAGTAGCTAATCAAGTATCAGTCACAACCATAGCCACTAAGGCCGCGGCAATTGTTAATAAGCTTGCGAATGAAGTGAGTTTCTTTCATGCAAAAATTCACGGCACTGATGAAAGCTTTGCTAAAAATAATGACGTTGTTCAATCATCTCATTTAAATACACGCTTTCAAGGCCTTGAAGCTATTCGCGAAGAAGCACTTTCTGATGTTGCTGGAGCTAAAGCTCAAGCTCGCTCTGGTGTTCTTCGCTCTAAAATTGCTTTTTATCTTTTCGCCTTCTTCTGCCCATTCGCTTTTGTGATGTTGTGGTGGAATGCGCGTGAGCAAAGTCGCACTAATCAAGAAGTTGAAGTCGAAGCCTTAAGCTCTCTTGAAAGTGGTAGAGCGACTCTTAATGCCACAAAGACTTTAATTGATCGCGTCTTAGCAAATAATGATTTGCCGAAAACAAAAGATCTCTTTGATCGCACTTACGCTCTATTAAGCTTAGAAGGTAAGGGTGGTCTTAAAGTTAAAACGATTACGGCGCAAGATAATGAAGCTCGTGAAGTTGCGATTGAAAAAGTATGGCAAGAATCTGAACAAGCCGACATTGTAAGTGAAAATAAATCAAGACAATCTCAGCTTAAGGCCATGGTTAGACCTGAAGGCCCAACCACTGATCTTGAAGCAACTCTTTCAAGACATCTTGATCTTATCAGCGGAACCGTCTTTACTCGTGGTATTCGACTTGATTTGAATATTGAAGAGGAAGCTGGAATTCGTATTAAAGGTAAGAGTGAAGAGCTTGAGCAGATTTTGTTTCACGCTCTTAGTGAAGCCGTTACTAATGCTGCTGAAGGTTCAAAACAATTATCTGTTTCAATGAAAAGACTGGGTGGTATTGCTCTGGTCAATATTGATGTTCAAGGATCTATTTTTTCAGAAGAAATTCTTTTGGAGTCAAGCAAAGTCGCAAGAACAAAAGCTCTTCCAAATGTTGATCTTCAAATTGCTCGTGAATTAGTTCAAGGTATTGGCAAAATAAGTTTTGAAAATACTGAAACGGCCAGAAGAACTCAATTTGTGTTTAACGTCGTCGAAAAAGCTAGTGATGTTCGAGTGAAGAATGTGACTAAGGCGACAAAGCGTGAACTTAAAGAGATGTTTGCTAATCAAAATTAAAAAAAGCGCTTCTTTGTTTCAAGATAACTTTTGCCAGGAAAGACTTCTTTCATAATGGCCAAAAAGCTTGTGACATCCCAACGATCAACAACCGTTTTTCTGGTAATCCTTTGAAAGCTTTCAGGCTGAAGCGTAAAAAACTCATGATAAAGAGTATCTCCTACAGCCTGGGATAATCTCTTTGCAATAAAAGCTAGATCTTGAAGTGACTTGCCTTTGATATAAACTTTAAATTGATCCTCTTCGCCGTGCTTAAGTGAGAAGATACTTAACACTGTTTTGATATTCTCACGCTTTTTAGGGTTAAGTTTGGCACGTCTCGATTGCATCAAAAGATCTTGATACAAGTCACACTTACGGTAAGGATTGATCACCTTGGCACACAGATATGCTAAAAGCATAGGATAGAAAAAACCAAGAAAGCGTTTATCAATTTGCTTTGATTGTAGGTGAGATAAAAGACCTGCCTTATTAGCCTGGGTTCGCAAATGATCTTGTAAGTGAAGGCCGGCCAGATAAGCTAAACGATTGACTGAAAAATGGGGGCAGTAATAGTCACGTCCACTTAAAAGTTTAAAAGCTTTAGCTCGTTTAATTTGCTCGCGTTGCCATTTTATAAGTGATGGCTGCTGAATGATATCGACTCGATCTAAAACCGTTTCAAGCTGTTCATGGTCAAAGAGATTAAAGTCTTCAAGATCATCTTCACTGAGACCCAAATTAAAAGAACGATTGATACGTCCACAATAATAAAGAAAATTCTCCGCTGCTTCCTCTGATGCGGTCTCCATCATGGAGTTATGAAGATCAAATTCAATATCTTCAGCGACGTTCTCATACCAATACAACATACTTTCGTACTTCACCCAAGGAGGTGAGCTTTGCAGTGAAAATTCTTTTTGATTAAAACGAACGAGGGATGCATCATCACCTCCACTTTTCCAATAAACGCCATCAAGATTTTGATGAAGGATGCAATGCTTAGGCGCCCTTGAAAATTGCTTAGAGACTCTACTTGGAAGTTTATCTGAAACGATATGCAGTTCCCCAAAGAGGACGAGCATCGTCGTCTTTTTATGAATTTTAAGATAATTACTAATCAGCGTAGCGGCATGCTTATCTCGACTGACTAAATTTCCTTTTGAATTAAGAGCAATGATTTCTAGCCCTTTCTTTTTGGCCATCTCAAAAAATGGTCTGTAATGCTTCCAAGGAAATCGCCAGCTTTCATGATAATTAATACTTTCCAAAAACTCCTGCTCACTAATCAATCCTTGGACATAACTATCAAGATAGATTTGATCCTCTTCATTGACCATCTCCATTCCAAGAGTGAGTTTCTTGTCTTTGGTTTTAAGCATATGACGAAGTAGTCGTTGCAAAGTTCTGGAACTTTGATCAAAAGTGTGAAAATCCCCAAGATAGATCAGACGAGATTTATCAATCTGGTCAAATAGCTCGTTCATGGGTACCGCTTTAAATTTACGCTTTGAAAATCTTTCTTGATCGCGGCGATAGCGAATAAGCTCGGCCGGAGGGTCTCCCTCTTGCGCCAGAGCTCTTTTTCTCATCGAGAGATAGATAGAGCGCTGAATTTCTCTGACTTCATCAATCGTTGCCAAGACTTCTCACTATTTGAAGATATCAATATTGTAAGGGGACATGGGATATGGAGCAAGCAAGTCGATTTAAGTCTTAGCGAAGCTGAGATTGAAGAATATTCTCAATAAGAATTTGTGTCTTAGACTGCAGTTTGGTCATCATTTGCGAAAGATCACGGTAATTAGAGACGACCTTTTGCAGATCACTCGCGCTTGGAAGCTGAAGACCGTGAAGGATTTGAGAGATAGGGGCACCTAGACTTCCAGATAGGATAAACCTTATGAAGTGCAGGTATTCCTCACTGCCGTGAAGTTCGATAATGACTTCACCTTTATGCATAAGCTCAAGGCAGCTACTTTGCTGAAATTTATTAAGATTAACAGTCTCAAGCTTCAGGTTAAGAGAAGGGCGATCACTCGTAATAACTTTCACATATAAATCATCATGGTGAGGCAGGAGTGGCTGGGCCGAAAGCTGAAGCAGTGGAGTTAAAATCAATGGGTTTTGATAATTAATCACTTCAGGAGACTTTTCTAAGCTTTGAGAAGCACTCATCAGTTGAACTTTAAAGCTAGAAAGCATCGATAATGAATGCCAGCTATACGTTTCGACTGAATCTCTAATAATTCGCTCTGACATCTCAAATTGAGCTTCAACATCTTTTGGGTGAATTGCCAAAAGATCGGAAGAGCTCTTTTCTAAAATGGTTAAAGCTGAAGAAACGTCTGCAGAATAAAACTTCGGATAGGCAAAGAATCCAGGAATCAAAGTACTACTTAACTTAGACTTTAGATTAGAAGTACTTCCACCAAGAGAGAGTTGAATTAATTGCTTACCAAGAATCGAATTAAAGAATGTCTTAAATAAGTTCGGATTCAGATTCGTCATCTTAGGCATAAGGCCAAAGTAATGGAAGTAAGCATTTCCGTACTCTTCGCGCTTAGCTTTATAAGCCTCTGAAGAAATCAACTCAAGACTCATTTCACCTGGGTCTCTATTATCAACGATCAGTACATAAGGATGATGTTGTTTCGTTTTAAACATTAGACCTAGGAAGTCTTCTTTAGCGTTTGCTGTCGCTTGATATTCAAGAGTTTCTAGCTGGAAGAATTGATCAAATGGAACACAACGACCCGTCAGCTTCTTAAAGAAAGAAGGGTGGGTGATTTGAGAGTTATCTTCATTGGCCGAAGTTAATAATTTCCCTTCAAATAAAGCATCTTGATGGAAGTTATACGACAAGCCATCTTTTTCAGCTTGAAACAGTGGAGTGGCATAAGCTTTTTTAGAAAAGACGAAGTTTTCAAATTCTTTAGCAAACCAAGAAAATTGGCTAAACATTTTGAGTTCGCCGTCCCATTGGAAGTTTTGGTAGCTCTCGCGAGCACTTGCAGGGGAAGCTTTAAGGTCTCTATGGGTAAAAACGTAGAGGTAGTTTGGAATCTCGCCTTTACCTTTTACATTTTCAAGGCTGATCCCCGCATGAACCTTGGCCATACCTAGAAGCTGTTGAAGCTTATCTGTACGACTTGGAACAAATAACTTTTGATTGGTTAAAACAAAAAGCCATCCGTCGCGATCAAGATCTTTTAGCTGCTCTCTCACCTTAGAAATTAAATGCTGGTGAGGATTGCTCTTTGGCTGATTGATAAGATTCAACACGATACGCTTAAAGCCACCTGTGCTTGCACCTTGCTCTCTGGAAAATAAAGAGAATTGTCCAAGTCCGTTGGAGCTCGTTTCATACTTTTCGCGCATGATTTTAGAAATTAACTGTAGAACTGAGAAGTCCTGTTCTTTAGCGACCTTCACTAAGAAAGTTAAAAACTGAAGCTCATGACAAATTTTAACAAAGCTTCCGTCAGTGAAGTCTTTACCTTCAAAGTCAGGGCAAATGATATCTTCCCAAACTTTATTGACGTTATCTTCTTGTGCTAGCCAGTGCGACAGGCAAAGAGAAGTCAGCAGATCTCCAGTGAATTTAGTTTTAATCACACCAAGAGTTTTTGGCTTGGTTGGAGGACAGGTATGAGTTTTCTCATTAAGCCACTGAGGCATATAGACTAAGTTTAGTGTTAAAAATCTTCCAAAAGAGCAATGAGACAATGAATGAGAATAAGGAGAGTCATCAAACACTTTCTTATTTTTAAGAGCTTCAGTATTGATGGTCTTAAAGCTGCACATCTTCACCATTTCAGTGATGTGAGTATTTTCTAAAATATGGCGAAGTTTATCTAAATGAATCTGGTCTTTATCAGAGCAAGGTCTAAACCAGCTATAGCAGTTAGGTCTAAAGGAATCACAAACAAGCTCACTTGAACTGCCAGGTCTAAACAATTTAGTGATAAGGTTAGACGGGTTGGCCATATGGGCCACATTAAAGGGCTGCTTGATCTCTCTCATTAAAATATTTAAGAAGCGAATCTTAAACATATAAACAGTTACGGCCCTAAAGCAGTAGATATCTCTAAAAATGGATAATTGCTCAAAGTGGGCTGAATTCTCATCTTGAAGTTGACGCCAAAACTCTAAAGGTGACTCTAGACCGATTAAAGAGAGGTCACGAGTTGAACAATATAGCAGGAATTCTTCATGAATCATGCTGGCCAAGGTCGTCGTTGGCTTTTTAATGGCTTTAAGTTGATTTATAGACTCATGCCATAATGCAGTGATCGATTGGCTTAAAACAGCCGTATTCTTTGATGGAAGGCTGTCGCCTTTCCATCCAGGAACGAAGTAATTCGAAGGTATGAAGCGATCTAGAGATTTGTCGCTCGCACGCAATTCAGCGCTAACTTGCGCTGAAGCGGATTTCTTCTGAATGGTGGGGATGAGCCATGAGTCTGCTCTGAAGCCTTTCTTATCCATGGCTTCGCCCACTAATAAAACAATAAATCATATTCAAAATTCGTGTGTGTTTTAGCTATTTAAATTGGTTCATTTTTGTACCTAAGAGGGCTGTTTTTGTCACAAATATATCCTTAATTTTTCTTACAATTCAATTCTAACTTATTGAAATTATGAATATTTTTCCTCTCAAGTTGCGTCAAAAATAAACCGATAAGTTACTTGACAGGGACCTAATATAAGTCGCTTTTGCGAGGGTATTTTTATGGCAGATAATAACGAAGAACAAATCTTTAACGAAGACGAGCTTCAAGACATCATGAACGAGTTTGAATCACTCGAGCAGGAATATAATGACGCTCCTGAACAAGCTAAAGAAGTGAAATCTGCTGCTCCAATAAAAGTAGAAGAAGAGGTTCAGGAAGTTGAAGATGAAGGCGAACTCAATATCGTTGATGAAATTGTTGATGAAGTTGAAGAAGAAGCTCATGACAATGTTGTTTCAATGTCGGCCAAAACTTCAGCATCAAAACCAGCGTCAGCTGCAAGCCATACACACCATAATGTTTCTTCAAATGTTTCAATGTCGATGGAATTTCCAATTGGTGATCAAGTTGCACAGATTGGATTAAATCCTGAGTACGGCTTTTCATTTAATATGGATGGAGTCGAGCTTACAATCGATGCTGAAAATGGTTGTGTGATGACTCTTCCAGGCGGAATGACATTTACATTCCCAGCTCAAAAGCAATCAAAGCAAAAAAAGTCAGCTTAAAAAATGTCATTATCCCTTTTGGGCGGCATCGCTAAGGGCTACACGTTAGTAGTCCCTAAAGGCGATACGGTCAGACCAACTTCAGTCATGCTTCGAAGAAAAGTTTTTGATGCCAATCAAGATCTGACAGGTACAGTTTTTATTGATCTGTGCGCCGGTACTGGTGCGGTGGCGCTTGAAGCTTGGTCGCGTGGAGCATCGCAATGCATTCTGGTTGAAGCAGATCCTAAAACCTACAAAGTTTTGACTCAAAATATTAAAAATCTTGAAAAACGTTTCCTAGAAGAGCTTGAAGATCGAGAGATTCACGCAAAATGCCTGAAGGCATTGAATTGGATGAATCAATTTCAGTTTCAATACGAACAATGGGATTCACAAAAACAAGCAGACACCATTCTTTTTTTTGATCCACCCTATGAAAAAAAAGATCTTTATCAAGATATAGTAAGTTTTAGTCTAAGAGAGTGGTTTAAGGGGAGAATCTGGATTGAATCAGATCGTCAAAAGGGCTTGGCTAGTGATTTTTGGCAAAGTTGGGGCGAACAATACACAAAAACTTACATTCAAGGCACAAGCTACATTGCAGTACTCGATTTGCGGTAACGAGTAGGTTAGAATTTATGCAAATCATGAACAGGAGGACTTATGTCCCAAGTTGCAAGAAAAGCAATTTATGCAGGAACATTTGATCCATTTACCAATGGTCATGCCAATATTCTTAAAAGAGCTTTAGATCTCTTTGATGAAGTCGTCGTTTTAATTGCAGTTTCACCTACAAAGAAGCCACTCTTCAGTATGGATGAAAGACTGGCCATGATTAGCGAGCTTTATAAAAGTGAAAAGAAAATCACTGTTGATTCGTGGGATGGACTGATTGTTGATTATGCTAAAAAGCATAGCATTGGAAATATTGTTCGAGGTCTAAGACCTACAGGGGATTTTGAAATTGAATTCCAAATGGCTTCAATGAATCAAAAACTATATCCTGAAATTGAAACCGTCTTTTTGATGACCGGACCAGAACATTATTATGTTTCTTCATCATTGGTTAAAGAAATTCATAACTACGGTCGCGATATTTCTCAATTTGTTCCAAAAGAAATTTTAAAGCATTTACCAAAAAAATAAGGATTATTTTTAAATGAAATTAAGTTCACGCGTAAAAGATCTCAACGAATCAGTAACCTTAAGACTTAATGCTAAGGCCACAAGCTTAGCTGATGAGGGGAAGGAAATCTACAACCTGACGGCAGGGCAATTACCTTTTAGACCTCTGCCTGAGTTTACAAATCTTTTAAGATCAGAGCTCGATTTTCTAAAGAGCTATCAGTATTCACCTGTTCCAGGATTTGCTGATCTTAGAAAAAAAATTATTAAAAATATTGAAGCTTCAAGAGATATAAAACTTCCAGCAGATTTTGAGTGCGTTATCGGAAACGGTGCTAAGCACGCTATTGCCAATGTGCTTGGCTGTTTGCTTGAACTTGGTGATGAGGTAGTTTTACTTGCACCATATTGGGTTTCTTATCCTGAGATGGTGAAATTTTGTCGTGGTACTCCTGTCATTGTTGGTAGTACTTCATTTGATTTATTTGAACCAAATATTGATGAAATCGAAGCGGCAATTAATCCAAAAACCAAAGCAATTATTATCAATTCTCCCAACAATCCATCAGGAACTCATTATAGTGAAAAATGGATGAGAGAATTTGCAGCAATGATTAAAAAGCATCCTGATGTCGCTATCATCAGTGATGAAATTTATTATGAACTTGCTTACTATGACCCAAAGCCAACTTATTTTTATCAGTACGATCCTGAGCTTTTAAACCGTACAGTTATCGTCGATGGCATATCAAAGACACTTGCAAGTACTGGCCTTCGAATCGGTTGGTGTCTGTGTCCATCAGATTTAGCAGCAGCAGTAAGTAAGCTTCAAGGCCAAACCACTTCAGGTGCGAACAGTCTTGTTCAGCGCGCCCTTTCAGGTTTTGATTTGTCACTAATTGAAAGCTTTCTTGAACCAATCAAAAGACATCTTCGCGATAACTCTGAGACATTAAAAGAAGCTCTTAGAAATGAAAAATTGTCACACTCTTGGTACCAGTCGACATCGGCATTTTATTTCTTAGTCGATTTTTCACAAGCGCCAGTGATGGAGCAGTTTAAAAAATCAAGTGATGATCATACAGATTACTCTTTTGAGCTTTGTGAACAATTATTAGAGAAATTTGGCGTTGCCATGGTCCCTGGCCAAGCTTTTGGTATGAACAATACTGCAAGGCTTTCGTTAGTGATGGAAAAAGAACCGTTTAAGGTCGCTTGTCAAAAATTGACTCATTTTATGGCAAATATTAATTAAAGATCAAAGTGCATATCTAGAAGAGTGAGGGCAAAGACAATGCGCTCACTCTCTTTTTCCTTAAAGCTAGATCCAATTTCTGTACCGTAAAATCCAACTTTGAAGTTCATAAAGAAGAGATCAAATCCTAGACCATAGGATGCATAACCACCATTCCATCCGGCATAGACCGAAAGTAGGGGAAGGCGAAGTCTAGAGCCAAGTTTTATTTTGCTGGCAAAAGGTGTTCTTGCATCAATCATATTGCTGTAGTCAGCTGAAAAAGTTGCATCAAAGATTTTGAAATCCATACTATAACTTGTACCTAGATTTACAGACATCTCTTGCGGCTGAATATCTCTAAGCGTCGAGTTCGCTTTCTTAAACTTAGTGTCACCAACATCTAGAATCGATAGACCAAAAACAAGAACGCTTCCGGGCATTCTAAAGACTTGCTCAGCACCTACATCAAAACCCCAACCATCACCTTGTGTATAGCCGAGTGAGCGTCTGATCTCTTTATAGCCACTAGCACTATTGATGATTTGTAAAAGCTCAGTACCAAATAAATCGTAGCGTCCTTTTAGACCGTCTCGTTTAACATGCTTGACTGAAGCACCGATGGAAAACTGAGAAGGGGATTTATAATTCCCTTTAAGATTATGCGAGTAACCCATGATAAAGCCACGATCGTAGCGGTAATCAATATTAAGGTTAGGATAAATGGCATTTTCTAAAACCATCGATGTTTTATTATTAGCAAAAAGGCTGAAAGCAAAATGTTGCATTTTTACAGTTGGTGTTCCACCAACTTGAAAGAAGACTGGAATACCTAAAACGCGTTCTGTAATTCCTTCTGCTGTTTTAGGAAAATCTTCAAAACGGCCATCAAGACCAAATTTCATTTTCTTAACGTTTTTATCAAGCACATCAGGAAGTTCAAAATCTGGATTAATAAATTTTAAGCTTACACCGCTGTGACGAGATAAGGCGGCTGGATTATAAAACAATGTATTTTCATCATCAGCGACAGCAGTATAAGCATCGCCCATCAATGAAGCTTCGGCCGATCTTCCAAGATAACTAAACTCAGCCTGAACATTAGTAGCAATGCTCAGTAGGAGAAAAGATAATCCTAAAAGAAATTTCATCACTGGTGTAAACCCTCCCAGATGACGGCGTAATATCTTTCTAGATGTTCGATGTTATAGGTATTGTCTGCGTTGTTTTCGCAAATACTTTGAGTTTTTACTGTACAGGTTCCACCAAAATCAACGTTGTATGTTGCAGTTGCATCGGCGCAGGCAGTTTCAATCGTGGCGGCTAATTCATCTAGGTCGCCAATGTTTCCATTGTTGCCAGTTGAATCAAGTGTGACGTTAGCAAGAATATCAATGAAGTTATTAAACAAGACGATGCCTTCACAAAGCCTTGCTCTGTTTCCTGTTAAGTTAGCGTTACCTTCAATGAAAGTATTGCATGATCCAAGCGCTCCAACTGCAGTCAGGTAAGCTTGCGCACCATTGGCAGAATTGTCTGTGTAATTGATATAACATCCGCTTGCACCAGCACCACTGCCTTTGGTTCCAGAGTTTTGATCAGCGTTACCGTAGAAGCGAGAAAACTGACCAAGTTGTGTGAGTTGTAGATAAAGAGTTTGAATCGCCAGCGTACTAGCACCACTAGAACCGATGACCGCCGCTCGATTAGCGAAAGAAATAGTTGATATGCCACCAGCTGACAAAAGCGTATTAATCGCAGATCGAAGATTGGTATAAGCTCCATCACTTGGCGAGGTCATGATCGCTTGAGTAAATGTCGCTGTACTACCAATAATCGCGGTGTCACTAGCAGTGCCAAGTTTAGGTAAATCATTTTCAAAAAATCTTGTGATCTTCCAAGGAGCATTACAAGCTTGGGCCGACGCATAGGCAGAAAGCCAGTCTGCGTTAGAAGTTTGTTGGCCTACGCCATTTAATGCAGCGATAGCTTCACCACATTTATTTTGGCTTAAGAGTCGGTGGGCCTGAGTAATCGCATCTTCAACTTCTTCTTCTTTTGATAACCCACAGCCGTAAGCTAGAAATAAAAGAATAAATAGTACTAGAGTTTTTTGCACGGTTTTTCCTCCCGCTCTACCTTTATTGTAGTCCGATAAAGAAATAAGTTTTAGGTGGCAAAATCTTTTCAATCAATGACTTGCTTCATACAATTTAGGGAGAGAAATGCATTGATAGTGGACCATTATGGTCAAGCTACGGGTCAAGCCAATGGCCCAAGTAAAAAATGAATTTTAACTTTGCCTAATAACCCACACTTTTTTTTTCGTGATTTAATCCTTTGTCACGACTCTTTTGGAGGTCGCTTTGAGTAAGACTTTCGTTCTAGATACGAACGTAATTTTGTTAGATGCCCAGTGTATTTTTCGCTTCGGCTCTAACAATGTTTTTATTCCTCTTGTTGTTATTGAGGAAGTCGATCGCTTCAAAAAAGATCAAAACGAAAACGGGCGAAGTGCCAGACAATTTTCAAGAGTTGTCGATGATCTTCGAGGATCAGGATCACTCGCTGATGGTGTCAAACTTGAAAACGGTGGAACACTTACGATTTCAGTTGATTTGATTGCAAAGACTCATAGTGAGCATATTGATTTAAAAATCAATGATAATAAAATTCTTTCAAGTGCTTTAGCGCTTAAAGAAAAAGGTGAAAATGTCACCCTTATTACCAAAGATATTAACTGCCGATTAAAAGCAGATATCTTAGGTTTGTATGCAGAAGATTATGGTAATCAAGATAAATCTCTTGATGATATGTACACAGGTCAAAGAACTTATGAAGTAAGCCTTGCTGATCTTCAAGAGTTTGAAAAAAATCGCTTCCTAGCACTTCCTGATGCTATGGAACAACATATTCATCCAAACGAATATATGATCGTGACTGAAAAGGGAAATGACAGACATCGCTCTTTAGGTCGCTATCATAAGGGTAAGGGAGGTATCGTTCCTCTTATTCCTATGCGTGAGGGGATTTGGGGAATTTATCCAAAGAATATTGAACAGCAATTTGCACTTGATGCTCTTCTAAACGATGAGATCAAATTAGTTTCACTTGTTGGTAAAGCTGGTACTGGTAAAACGTTACTTGCTATCGCCGCAGGTCTTGAAAAAACAATTAGTCATGAAAACTACTCAAGACTTTTAGTTTCACGTCCAATTCAGCCAATGGGTCGCGATCTTGGTTATCTTCCTGGCGACGTTAATGAAAAGTTAGCACCATGGATGCAGCCTATTTTTGATAATATGGATTTCCTCTTTGGTCAGCATCGTAGTGATAGCTCAAGCAGCTATGATGATCTTATTAATCATGGACTTCTTCATATTGAGCCACTGACTTATATCAGAGGTAGAAGTATTCCTGGTCAATATTTGATTGTTGATGAAGCACAAAACTTATCACCACACGAAGTTAAAACAATTATTACTCGTGCCGGTGAAGGTACAAAAATTGTTCTAACTGGAGATTGTCAGCAGATTGATAGTCCTTATTTAGATGAAGTGAACAACGGTCTTGCTTATTGCGTAGATCGTATGAAATCAGAAGATATTATCGCTCATACCATCCTTAAAGTTGGTGAGAGATCGGCTCTTTCTGAGGCAGCTTCTAAACATCTGTGAGTCATAAATGGCCAAACAATTTAGGCGCGCGCATTTACGCGCGCCTTTAAATTCAATCTTACTCTATGAGGATGATGGCCACGTCTTTAAGGCTGGAACACTTAATATTTCTGAAGGCGGAGTTTTATTAGAAAACTTACCTCGTATTCCTGAAATTAATGCCATGCCTTTGATGATTAATCTTCTTTTTTTACCTGAACTCTCTAGGCAGAGAATGGATCAGCTATTATCAAAGACTTCTAGTGATTACGAGCGAGTGATTATTAGAGCTAAAGCCAAAATGGTTCGAAGCTTCGATGTACAAGACGAAGTTGATCAAATATTTATCACCAGAATTGGCTGTGAATTTGTAAAACTCCCTCAAGATTCCCTTGAAATTATCAAACAATACGTGGCAAGGTTTGCTAAGAACACGATTTATCTTTTATCGCTTTTTGAGAACCACGGTAATCGACATGAGCAAATTTATTTTTTACGCCATGTCGCTGGGCTTTTAGGTTATCAATCTCAGTTGCCGCTGACTCGATTGAGACAAAAAGTTTTACATGACTATCAGTCATTGGAGAGTTTATGAATTTATTATTATCACTATTTATGATGGCCGGTTTTAATGATCCATGTGTGAGACATCAAGAAATCAATATGGGAATCAAAATTCAAACTGGTGACTTTGGTAGCGGCCAATGTTTTATCACTGTTTCTGATAGTAAATTTCGTGGCATGGTCTATCGCAATTACCTTTTTTCTACTCAAGGTGATGTGATGATTTTTAACTCTTTAGGTGATGGACCAAGCTCAACTGATACAGGCGCTAGAGTTTTTTATCTTCGTCCTGTTAAATATCAGCTTGGTTGGAGATTTGCTAAAAATGGTGATCTTCAAATCTTAACGCCAAGTGGATCTCTAGCAACTTTTAATAGTGAAAAAGCAGATTGGACTGAATTAACTGGCGGCGAAGTTAAAGTTGATGAAGAAATAACAAGAACAAATAACGGTGGCGTAGAAATTAAGTATTTCGATGGTTTCTTAATCGATTCTGGTTTTAGATTCGGTGGTCATCCAAGTACGAGAATGGATCGAAAAAGTTATGTCACTCGTCGAGGCGATGGAGCTTGTGAAGTTGAAAATAAAGAAGTTTTTTATAGAGTTGGGGATGAAGTAGAGTTTAACTACCCAGACGCTGAGGATTTCAACGCCTGGTACGAAGATCGCTGTTTATAATTATTTTTTAATCACAGTGTCGACCTTAGCGTCGACATTGTTTTTCATACCAAGAAGAGACTTGGCAAAAGTCATCGATTCACTTTCAAGACGAGTATAGAACTCACCCATAGCTTGACGAGCGCGCACAAGCACTTCTGCATCAAGGCCTTCCTTATCTAAGTCACTAATAATGTCTTGTGTCTCATGAATGAGTTCATTAAAGCTTAGAACGCCAAAATAGTCGCTCCAACCCTTTGATGCCTTCTTCTCACTGAGGCTCACTACTTTTGCTGATTTGTGCATACGTCCTACCAAAATAAATGTCACATCGTCGTGAAGTTGCGGCACTATCCCTGTTTGCTCATAATCTGACAAACACTTGAAATTGTTCGTGAAACTATTACATTGGCTTATATGCGTTATTTATTGTTTTTAAGGCTAAGCCTTTGATTTTTCTTTGCGTTTTTTAAGATAAAAAGAAACCGCCACTATGATAGCGACAGCAAAGATAACGAGATTAAACTTCTTAATAGAGGCGATAACGCTCTCTCCATAGGTGTAATACAAAGTGAAGTAGACACCACAAGAGATCGTCGCTGCTACTAGATCAGATAGAGCAAACTTAAGGGCATTCATCTTTGATAAGCCCGCTGTGAGAAACAATCCGTTTCTAGCGCCAAACGGAATAAAGCGACCAAAGATTAGAGTCCAGATACCGTACTTCTCATAGAAGCCAGAAATCTTCGCCAGTCTTTCTGGTGGAACCATACTGGCAAAAAACTTAATTTTGAAAAATCTAGGGCCCAGAAATCGGCCAAGGCTGTAACAGATTAAATCAGCACCGAAGGCTCCCAGATAGACTGCAAAAAATAACGGCCAAGTCATTTCAGGGTTTGAAGCTGCTACTACGCCTGCGACAAATAACATTCCATCTTCAGAAACTGGTAGGTTCAAACCTCCAAGAAGCATAATGGGAAAAAGTATCCAAGGAGAGTTTGCTGCGAGATTTTGAATTTGAAGAAGTAAGTCTTCCATTAAGCTTTCGATTTCTTATAAATCCAAAGTTTTTTGATACCCCAGATAATAACAAAAACCGTTAATGCTCCAAAAAACCAAATTTTAAACTCACGTACAGTCGATAGAATCTCACGACCATAATAAGAAATGAGATACACCTGAGTAGGAACTGAAATTAATGCAGCAATGCCATCAACGGCAATAAACTTCCAAGTTTTAGTTCCAAGCATCCCACAGGCAAGATGTCCTGGAAAACGAAGACCTGGTGTGAATCTAAAAATCCCGCCAGCAAAGGCACCGTACTTTCTTGTCCAAGAAAAAATCTTGGCCTTAGCTTCGGGACTAAGTTTTCTTAAGGCCTTAGACTCAAATATTTTTGGGCCAAATTTCTTACCTAAACTAAAAACTAAGAAGTCAGATAAAAATACGGCAAAGAAGGCGACAATAGCGACATTGATAGTCTGAACTCCGACAGCTCCTTCATAGGG
>CAYGRY010000022.1:0-37938 GCA_964352405.1 uncultured Halobacteriovorax sp. | reverse complement strand
ATAGAAAACGGAAGGTTACCAACATAAAGTTTACTGCCCATGAAAATCCTCCAAGGGGGCGATGCCTTTTCAAAAGCCATGGGCCCGATGCCCTGGGAACTCGAAAGAAGCGTTTGTATCGCTGGCATAATGCCTGTGCCGCGTTTGGCCGTCAAGTTAATGGGTTTAATTTGCCCAAAACGGAGCGTGATAATCAAACTTTGTCTTAGATTTTACGGCCATCAAATAGCTATGCATTTTGTCAGAAAATCGAAATTCTGGCACAACGAAAAGACCCCATAGATGCGCTGCGACCATAATATCGGCTAAGGTGAACTCTTCGCTTTTAAACCAAGGTGTAAGATTAGATTCAAAATCAACTAGATCTTTTACAATTAGCTTTTCAAAATCAGCGCGTTTTTTTGCCAACTCTTTGAAGGGTCCTCTTTTTTTCGACTTCTTTGCTTCAAAATAGATTCTAGAGCTTTCATTAAATTCTGGACTCCAAACCCAATAGGGCATCGCCAAGTTATGAACGTTTGATCCAAGCTTTGATAGCCAGTTTTCAAGTTCTTCATTGTCGGCCTGTTTGAGGGCAGGAATTCGGTTGTCCTTATCGAGGGCTTTAATGATGTCCAAAGACTCATTCATTGATTTGCCATTCTTATCCTGCCAAATAGGCAGCATCTTAACGCCAGTTAACTCTAATGGAGTGCTTTCATCATCATATTGCAGGACTTGATCTCTATAATTTTCACCTAGAAACGCTAGTGTCATTCTGACTCTGATACAATAAGGACAATGGACATAGTGGTATAAGATACTCATTTTATTAACACTCAAAATGTTTGTTTCTGTAAGTTTCTGTAATCTCATGCATATTTTACATGGATTGTGGAGGACCTAGCAAATCCAACCTAAAGTGCGGACAAGCAAAACCCACTTAGGGGAGGAAACTTATGAAGAACGTATTTACCGTTGCCTTAGCTCTATTGTTAACACAAGCCGTAATGGCCAAGGATATTTTGGTTTCAACTGTTACTAGCGATGTTGATAGCTTCACGACTAAGCTTTGGATTGTAACCAATGATGATGGAACAGCTCAGGCGCTTAAGATGACATCTAATGACGGAGCAAGTCCTGCGATGTTTGGACCTAGTAAAGTTAGAACTGGAATGGTGCTTAAAAAAGTTGATTCTTATGACGTCGTGGTTTTAAAGAGTGATGACTTCGAAACTGATAGAGGTGGTCACCTTGATATGGAATACCTATCAAATGGCATCACTGGATCTAGAGAGAAAAAAGAATTAACCATTGAATTTAACGGCACTAGCTGGAAGCTCTATCATAGAGGAGAGGCTGTTGATCGCTTTCACTTCACTGGTAAAAAGATTCTGGGTAAATTAGTCGGGATTAAGCGCGTCGATATTAGATAAATTTCACAAACCATAGGCCTTCCTTGTAGCATTTATAGAACTACTAGGAAGGTTTTATGACTCTATCGCTCATCTTTAAGGATCGCCGTTTTTGGCCATTGTTTTGGACTCAGTTCTTAGGTGCGCTCAACGATAATTTCTTTAAAAACAGCTTAGTCATTCTAATTACCTATAGAGCGATTGATCTATGGGGCATGAATTCAAGTACACTCGTTGCTTTTGCTGGTGGCATTTTTATTTTACCTTTCTTTTTATTTTCAGCTACGGCAGGTCAGTTAGCTGATAAGTATGAAAAAGCCGATGTCATTCGTATCACCAAGTGGACAGAGCTTATTGTGATGGGAATCGCTGCCGTTGGCTTTTGGCAGGATAACTTTCAACTTCTCATGATCGTTTTATTCTTGATGGGAACTCAGTCCGCTTTTTTTGGCCCACTAAAATATGGAATCATTCCTTCTCTTGTTCATGAAGATGAACTTGTCCCGGCCAATGCAGCGGTAAGTATGGGTACTTTTCTCTCCATTCTTATTGGAACAATTGCCGGCGGTGTCGTCGCTAATATGCAAAGCTACGTCACTTTAATTGCCCTTGGAATTATTGGCTTTGCGATTCTTGGAATCTTAACTTCTTTGCCAATAAAACATACTGGCCAGCGAGTTAAGGATTTAAAAGTTGATTGGACATTTTTTAGGCCAACACTTCAGGTTCTAGGAATTACCAGAAAGAAAAAAGAAGTTTTTAGATCAGTACTTGGGATTTCATGGTTTTGGTTTTTTGGCGCTGCAATTCTTTCTGTGCTTCCAGCTTATTGTAAAGATGTTGTGTATGGAGACGGAAAAGTTGGAACCATGTTTCTGGCCATGTTCACTATTGGTATGGGTCTAGGTTCTTTCATTACAGAAAAGTTATCTGGAAAAAGAGTTGAAGTCGGAATGGTTCCAATCGCTTGTCTTGGTATGAGCTTATTTATGCTTGATCTTTTTTGGGTCGGGTATACATGGGAAATTCAACCAGTGACATTGTTTAGCGTTGAAGAGTTCTTGGCCATGCCAGCCGGGATTCGCGCTTTATTTGATCTGTTTATGATCTCTGTGTGCGGCGGTTGCTATATCGTTCCTCAATACACTTATGTGCAAGAGGGCAGTGACCGAGAAGAACTCTCTCGTACAATTGCCGGAAATAATATTTGGAACTCACTTTTT
Organism: uncultured Halobacteriovorax sp.; assembly: GCA_964352405.1. Taxonomy (GTDB): domain Bacteria; phylum Bdellovibrionota; class Bacteriovoracia; order Bacteriovoracales; family Bacteriovoracaceae; genus UBA4207. Next base: position 35,321 of record CAYGRY010000022.1, on the reverse strand, counting down.
ATGGTTGTCGCGGCCGTCAGTGTTATGTTGATGGGCCCTCTTGGAATTCCTACCATTCTACTATGCCTTGCTTTAGTTAATGCTGTTGTCTCTTTGCTTTCTTATATTTCATACTCAGAGTTTACGCTGCGTTTTTGGCAGATGATCGTGATGAATATTTTTTATAAAGTTGAAGTTGAGGGTGCAGAAAACATTCCTTTAAATGGACCATTTGTTATTGCCAGCAATCACGTTTCGTTTTTAGACTGGGCATTTATTGCGGCCGCAAGCCCAAGACCTGTAAGATGGGTTATTGATCACGCCTATTATTACAAGCCAGGTCTACCTTTTTGGTTCAAACAGGCGAAACTTATTCCGATCGCCACAAGAAAAGAAAATGAAGAGCTTTTAAAAAATGCTTTTGAAGGTGTCTCTAATTCTGTCAAAGGTGGGCATGTCATAGGATTATTTCCAGAAGGCTACATTTCAAGAAATGGTCAGCTCAAACGCTTCCAACCAGGTGTTAGTAAAATCGTAAAAGAGCATAGTGTTCCCGTCGTCCCAATTAGCCTTTCTGGACTTTGGGGCAGTATCTTTTCTTATGAAGGTGGCAAAGCTATTTTCAAAATGCCAAAATCATTTAGGCGTAAAGTGAAAATTGTTATTGGAAAACCACTTGCTGCAAATGATTTTGATATTAAAAAATTAGAGCTGTGGATAACTTCAAATGTTGAAGATTATCATCATCAATTTAATACAAAGGCTGAGGCTTAAAGATGCAAGTGCAAAAAGGTGAAAAAGGCTGGAGTGTCAGACTAGATATCGATGAGCCATTATTTGGCTCACTAGAAAAAATCGCTTCTGAGAATAATTGGAAAAGTGGATTTATTTGGGGTCTTGGAGCACTTAAAAACTGTGAGCTTGGATTTTATCACCTTCATGAAAAAATTTATGACAGAAAAATGTTTAAAGATGAAGCTGAGCTTTTGGCCTTAACTGGCAATTTGGCCATGCTTGAAGGAAAGCCTTTTTTTCATCTGCACGCCGTTTTAGGTGGTAGCGATTTTAAATGCTTTGGTGGTCATCTTTTTATGGCCGACGTCGCAGTGACTTGTGAGCTATTTTTTAGTGAACAAAATATCCCGGCCACAAGAGTTGATAATCCTATTATTGGTTTAAAACATCTTGATTTTTGTGGCATCAAATGAAAAAAGCTATCATCGTCGATATTGATGGAACGCTTGCTGATGTTGAACATCGTGTCCATCACGTTAATAACGAACAAAAAGACTGGAAGGCATTTCACGATTCGATGGATAAAGACAGGCTTAATCATTGGTGTGCGAAACTGATCGAAGCAATGAAACATCAAGGCTTCGAAATACTTTTTGTAACAGGAAGAGATGAAGACTATCGTGAAAAAACGCAAACCTGGATGAAACAGCATCAAATTCAATATGATAAACTTTATATGCGTTCTGCCGTTGATTTTAGATCAGACTCTGAAGTTAAAAAAGAAATCTATGAACAACAAATCAAAGATCATTGGGAAGTTGCCTTCGTTGTCGACGACAGACTTAGCGTCGTTAAAATGTGGCGAGAACAGTTAGGGCTGGTCTGTTTGCAATGTGATTGGGGTGATTTCTAAATAAGTTGCTGTTTTTTGGTTAGATCATCAAGGGACAAATCGTCTTGATTAGGTTACAAAACCCTATGAAAAAATTAATCCTTCTTATGCTTTTACCTCTTCAATGTTTTGCCTTTGGTAATCTCTTTATCATTGGCGGTGGCTCTCAATCAGATGAACTTGTTGGAGAGTATCTAAAGCTTTGTGGATCTTCTAATAAGCTTTTAATCGTTGCTAAAGCGAGCTCGCTTGAAGAAGAAGTTTTAGCTGAAGTCCAGACTCGCTTTCAAGCTCTTGGAGCTTCTAATACTCATAAGTATATTTGTCCTACCAGTGCAGATGATTGCCTCGATCAAATGAGTGATGTGAAATGCGTTTACTTTTCTGGTGGTGATCAAAAAAAACTTACTGAGCATTTTCTTGGAAGCAAAGCGATTGAAAAACTTCATCAGATCTTTGCTGACGGTGGAACTATGATCGGAACAAGTGCTGGTGCCGCTATCATGAGTGAAGTGATGCTAAGTGGAAATATTCTAGATGATGCCGAAGGTTTTTCTCGTATCGCAGTCAACCATGTTGAAGATTCTATCGGCTTTGGATTTTTAAAAAATTTCATTATTGATCAGCATTTTGTGAAGAGGCAACGACAAAACAGACTTTTGAGTAAATTGTTGGAGCTTCCTTACCTGGTTGGTGTTGGTATTGATGAATCAACTGCCATTGTTTTTAAAAACTCCATCACTGAGTTTAGCGTAACCGGACAAGCTTCTGTTGTTGTCTTTGATGCCAGACAAACAAGCCCAGGTCTTGATGGTAGGGGCAATTTCTCTGTGAAAAACCTTTCACAATCAATTCTAAGCAGTGACCAAACCTTCAAGTTTTAAACCTGTTACTATGTGTAATTTTGACAAGGTCTTTCCTAGTTGTCTACAATTTTGATACAACAAAAACTAAGGAAGTTTTATGTTTAAAAAGTCACTAATCATTTCGATGGTTGCTTTGAGTTTCGTTGCTTGTAAGCTGAAGAAACAAAAAGAACCTATTGTAAATAATATCGATGCTTACCGAGTTGGTGACGCTTTTCGTTCTGAACGCAATTTAAACTCATCTGAAATGATATCTGCAAATCGTATTTGTCGCGATCTAAGGGCCAAGAGAAATCGCTGGGAAGTCAGTCGTGACAGCTTAAACTTTAATTATAACGTTCGCTCTAGATCAAGCTGCTCAGGCTCGCTTGCAAGTTATGAGTTAGCTGCATCAGTTGATATTTCTGGAGGAGATCTTGTCTTAGATACTGCGTCTAGATCTAAATTTATTAAAGAAGTTTTAACAGATTTACATCCGGCCATCTCTACTCTTTGTGATGAAGTGCTGGCAGGGGATGCAGATGTAAAAAATACGGTAGAGCAGTCAGGGACTCGCTACCAAACAACGTTCTACGAATATAATGGGAGTTTTTATTCGCTCATTACACGTTTTTTAAAAGACTCGAGTAATGCGTGGAGAGCAGTCTTAGTTGATGAGTCACTCGTTGTTGTCAACGAGCGAACATCCAATGCATCTTTGGTTGGTCTTGTTTCTAAACGTGCTCAAGAATCAAGTTGCACTGGTAGTGGTTCAACTTATGTAGATCAAGTCATTCGTTAGAATTCGAATTTAAACCCAGTTTGGGCCATAAGAGCGACGATCGTAAAAGTTAAGACTAGTACGACGATTGGCGTGTATTTAAGCCAATTTAAAGATCGTTCTTGATTTTTAAATAATTTCATTTTTGCCTCATAATCAATATTCACTGATAGAAGAAGCAAGACTTATGCCACAGATTTAGGGTCAAAAAGACCCTGATAATTGGTTTTTAATTATAAATTTATTTAAGGCAGTGTCACTTTGACCCTGATTTATCGCACCAGTTCCGAAGCTGCGGCCACAATTCCATCAACACCAATTCCAAAACGATCATAAAGCTCATCTGCCGTATAGGCTGATTGACCAAACTCCCCGGAAATTCCTAGAGTTGTGATTGATGGATGGACTCCCTCTTTAGCTAGAGCTGAAAGCCAAAGTTGTCCCATACCAGCCACTTGCTGGTGATCTTCTACGGTGACTAAACGGTTACCGCACTTCTCTAATAATGGAAGGAGTTCTTCAATATCTGGTTTATTGGCAAATGGAGCATTAACGACGGCAGCACTGATACCATCACGTGCGAGCTGCTCACGAGCTTGAAGTGCTTTTGGAACCATTGGGCCACAAGCGAGAATCACAACATCTTGACCATCGGCCAGTGTTTGAATTTTTCCCCATTTGTATTTTACATCGGCACCATAAAAGACCGGATGATTTTCGCGTCCGAAGAAGAAGACAACGCTATCTACATTATCTCCGTTCTCACGGCCTTTCGCCATTTTTTGAATAGCTTGAAGAAGATAGGTTTCAGCTTCTTGAGAGCACGAACACACAACCGCTGTCACATGAGGAATAGAGCTCACGGCCGAAAGATAAGATGTCGCCTGGTGCGAAGCACCGTCAGCTGCATCTTGAAAACCAGCATGAGAAAATAAACCAATGATTGGAGCTTGTGATAAACCGGCCATAATCAAAGGAAGATTACCTTTTGTTATTCCAAATTGAGCAAAGGTATCAACGATTGGAATCATACCTGCTTTTGACATACCAACGGCAGCAGAAACCATATTAGATTCCGCGACACCAATATCAAGAGATTGGTCAGGAAACTCTTTATGAAAAGGAGCAATACCAGTTGAGCCTTGAAGGTCAGCTGAAATTGAAAAGACTGGAAGCCCTTGCTTGGCCGCTTCGATGGCAGCTTTAGCAAAACCGACTTGAACTTTTTCTGTTGGAATACCACCCGATTGTTTTGTCGATGGTGCAGGTGTTGAATCTAAAATCTCTCTTGCCCAAGATCTAAATTCACTTGGAAGTTCACTTCCAATATAGACTTCCTCTAAATAAGGAAGCAGCTTATCGTCGTAAGCTTTAAGAGGGTAGCCATGCCCACCAGAACTTGATTCTTCAGTGGCCTTAATGCCTTTTCCTTTTATTGTTTTAAAAAGAATGGCGATTGGCTTATTTGGATTAGCGTTAGTATCAACAATAGCTTTTTCAATTGATTGATGAACTGTTTGTAAATTATTTCCGTCATCGACAACTCTTAAGTCCCAGCCAAGTGTGGCAAGAGATTTAAATGTTGGCTCCATGGAGAAGCTGTCTTTATCAATACGACCTGAAAGTTTTGTGTTGTTATCTGAAATGGCCATGACGAATGGGGCAAGTTTCCCCTTAGCGGCCAGTCCAGGGATAGCGGCGAAAGCTTCTTTAGCTTCGCCTTCCATCGCAGCACCATCAGAAATAGCACAAATTGTTGTACGTTGGCGACCGAAGACCTTATCGGCAAGGGCCAAACCTTGAGCTTGTGGAAGTCCTGATCCAAGTGGACCGTTCGAAATTAAAACGCCCTCAGGATTCAGGTGACCTTCTCCGTGACCAGTCAGTTTACTTTCGATAGAGCGAAACTTTTTAAGCGCATCATTATCAAGTTGATCAAATCCATAAAGAGATCTTAAAGCGTAAATCCCATTTTCACAGTGACCAGCATCGTTAACGAAATTGAATTGTTCATGCCATTCGTAACTGCCTTGTCCCTGTCTAAACATAATGGCGTGAATAGATGACATGATTTCAGCAAAAGCTGCAGGTCCACCCCAATGGCAGGCGGCGCCACCAATGACAGCATGTTGGTTCATTAACAGAAGAAGTGCTCTAACGGCCCTTGGATCAGCGAGTTGCTCTTCAGCTCCATTAATGCTTTTTACAGCGACGCTAAGTCTTGGAGCATTCTTTGGAGTTGGGGCTAATTTCGAAGGAAGATTAAGTGAGCGCATGAACAAAAATCCTAGTGGTTTGGTATAAATATTTAATCCCACACATTGTGCCAATATTCATAAGCAGTTGGAAAGAAACTCTATGGCATTGGTGTTTAAAATAAATAAAGTTTAAATTTACTAAATTTAAGGCTAAGTAGTTGATAATACTTGTATATGTCAATTGAGAGGAAATCGTTACAAATGTAATTCGCAAAAAAGCCGATAATGCTTTAAGTGAGCATTGAGTCATTTGTGTATTTCGGAGATTTTCATGTGCGACGTTTGTAAAGCAGAGGGGTTAGATTGGCATTTTCACAATGGTGAAAAAGACACTCTACATACCGGAAGGCTTTATCGAGTTTACGTCGGACAAGTTGCGAAAGTTCGCCTTTGCCAAATCCATGCAGTACAGCTTTTCAACCTTGGTGAGATGCGTTTTTTAAGAGAGAACCTAGCTCTTGCGCGTGAGGTCTCAGAGAAGAAGTCAGCCTTCCTAGAGTAGTTGTCTAAGGGTATGATGCCCTCATGAAAACTTATCAAAATTATATCGCCAATCATTTTCACCCAAGCTCAAGTTCTCTTGAAGTTAACGACAAGTGGAACCAAGAAGTTTTAGCCAAAATTAATTATGCCACCCCAGAGCAGATTGAAGCCGCCCTTGAAAAGGCTTATTCATGTCGCAAGAGATTGGCCCATATCTCACAGGGCCGACGTGAGGCTTGGCTGCTTGAATTGCATGGCCGTTTAAAAAGTCGCTTTGACGAATTCGCAAGTCTTATCTCAAAAGAGGCAGGCAAACCTATTTCCTATGCACGCGCTGAAGTCGAACGCTGTTTAACAACTTTAAGACTCGCTGCTGAAGAAGCGCGAAGACTTATTGGTGAGAAGGTTGCTATTGATTATGGTGCCGGAGCAGGTAAGAGTGCTTTTACTGATCGCTTTCCTGTTGGTGTGGTTCTTGGAATTTCTCCATTTAACTTTCCATTAAATCTTGCTCTTCATAAATTAGGCCCGGCCATCGCGAGTGGATGCCCAATTATTTTAAAGCCTTCTCCACTGGCACCAACTTCTCTCTTTGCCTTTGCAGAATTATTTGAAGGCCTCGATATGCCAGAGGGTTCAATTTCTATTTTAATGGTTCGTGATGATCAAGCACCAAAGCTTTCAAGTGATGAAAGAATTAGTCTTATTAGTTTTACCGGTTCACCGAAGGTGGGTTGGTCCATCAAGCAAAATGCTGAAAAGAAAAAAGTTCTACTAGAACTTGGAGGCAATGCTCCTGTCATTATTGATGAAACTGCAGATTTAGTCGATGCTGCTAAGAAAGTTGCGATCGGAACTTTCCTGTATGCAGGGCAAATTTGTATTTCAACTCAGAGAGTTTTTGTCGTTAAAAAAGTTTACGATGAATTTCTAAAAAAACTTTTAGATGAGACATCAAAATTAAAAGTAGGCGCACCTGATGATGAGAAGACTCAAGTTGGGCCTTTAATTGCGAAAGTTCACTTAATGAGAATAGATAATTGGGTTCATGAAGCAGTCTCCAACGGAGCAACTGTTTTATGTGGTGGTAAAATTCTTAATATCGATCAACATCTTTATGCTCCTACTTGGCTGACGAATGTTAAAAGCACGGACAAAGTCATGTGCAAAGAGGTCTTTGGCCCCGTTGGTGTGATCGAATCTGTTGATGATTTTGACCAAGCCATTCAACGAGCTAACGACACAAGCTTTGGACTTCAGGCCGGAGTTTTCACCAATCGTCTTGACCACAGTAAAAATGCCTTTCGGGATCTCGAGTATGCAGGTGTCATGATCAATAATATTCCTGGATTTCGCGTTGACTCCATGCCTTATGGTGGAATTAAAGATTCAGGTTTTGGTCGTGAAGGGTTAAGATACGCCATCGAAGAATTCACTGAAACCAAACTTTTAGTTTTTTAGGAATAGTTATGAGTGTTCGCGTCCGCTTTGCTCCATCTCCAACAGGTTACCTCCATATCGGTGGTGCTCGTACTGCTTTATATAGTTATCTTTTTGCTCGCGGGCATGGTGGCAAATATATTCTTCGAATTGAAGATACAGACCTTGAGCGCTCGAAGCGTGAGTTTGAAGAAGTTCAAATTGAAGATTTAAAGTGGCTTGGAATTAATCATGATGAAGGCCCTGATGTTGGTGGAGACTTTGGTCCATATCGCCAAAGTGAACGCACTCAAATGTACGTTGATATCGCTTGGCAGTTGGTTAAAGAAGGCAAAGCTTATCCATGCTTTCTAACTTCAGCTGAATTAGAAGAGCTCACTGCTAAGGCGGAGAGTGAAAAAATTGCTCCTCATACTTATCATACAAAATACCGCGAACTTGATCCAAGTGAAGCTCAAAAGAAAGTTGATGCAGGCGAAGAGTACGTGATTCGTTTTAAAAACCCAGGCAAGACTTGGACTTTCAAAGATTTAGTTCGCGGCGAAGTCACTTTCCCTGTCGACATGGTTGGTGATTGGGTCATTATTCGATCGAACGGAATGCCTGTTTATAATTATTGCTGCGTGATTGATGATTGGAAAATGGAAATGACCCACGTCATGCGCGCCGAAGAACATCTCAATAATACCTGTCGCCAGCTTATGCTTTATGAAGCACTTGGTGCGAAAATTCCTGAGTTTGCTCACGTCTCTTTACTGGTTGGAGAGGATCGCCAAAAACTTTCTAAACGTCATGGAGCGACCTCGGTTAAGCAATATCGCGATGAAAACTATCTTCCAGACGCTATTAATAATTACCTATGCCTTCTTGGCTGGTCACATCCTGAAGAGAAAGACATCTTTGATGTTCGCTCCCTTGGTGAAACGTTTGCAATGAATCGTTTTTCTAAATCTCCAGCGCTTTATGATATTCAAAAACTTAATTTTTTCAATTCTCATTATTTGCGCGCTTTAACAGGTAGTGATTTGGTTGCTCATATTGAAAAATCAATCGAATCTTCAAGTCCTTTTCACAAACAAACTGCTGATTGGAAAATGACTTGTTGTGAATTGATTAAAGAGAAAATTCAATTGGCCAGTGAAGCTAATAGTTTCATGCCGCTCTTTTTTGAAAAGACTCCAAGTGAAGCTGATGATCAACTCAAAGAAGCCTTAGCTTGGGAAACAACTCCGGCCATCCGTGAGTACTTAAAATCAGAACTTTCTAAAGCAACAGGTGAGTATTTAAGCGTTGATACTGTAAATGCTTGGATGGATCATATTAAAAAAGAGCTTAAGATTAAGGGAAAGCCTCTCTTTATGGGGACAAGAGCTGTGTTAACTGGTCAGTGTCATGGCCCGGATCTACAGATTCTGGTGAGTTTAACCCCAATTGAACTTTTAAAGCAGCGCGTCTAAAGTCGTCTTTTTTAGCTTTGTGCAATGCGCATCTGTAATCTCTTCCTATTTAGCCTGGATGGGTTAAACAGCTAATTTCTAAGTGGTATCACCGCTTCATGATGAAGTTAGCTTTAACTCTATTCATGATCACGATCAGCGGGACAAGTTTTGCCCAAAGTGATTGTCATGCCCTAATGCGTGGCCTGATGAATAATCAGGTCGTCGTTAAAGAGCACCCAAATCTTCTTCATCTTAAAAAGTATGCCGCCACTTTAGAATTATCTGAAGATTTAATTATTCAGTTAGAACAATCTTGGAATGAAGAGATTGGTTTAGAGTCAGCTGAAAACTGGCTATTGTACGTCAAAACACTTTTACCTGAGAATCAATCTGATGCGATGAAACTCTTAGGCTCAATCGATGCTAAGGATTCTGCCGATAAGGTTATTAAACGCTTTAAAAAAATCGAATCTAAAATTGCTAAGAAAAAAATCAGCTACAAAGAAAAGACAATTAAACGAATCCAAAAGAAGCTTCCAGATTTAGATATGGAAGAAATACTAAAAAGAGCTGAATCTAAAACAGATCTTTATATGAAATCTTATCGAAAGCTTTCATTTGAGTGTCGTTCAAAAACAGCTAATCCAACTCGCAAAAAAGCGGCAGCTACCTTTAAGAAGTTCACCATTGGGATTGGTATAGTCAGCAGCTTTGGCGGCATGGCCTTTGCCAATCGTGATAACGAACTCGAAGATTGGATCGGCCAATTTGGCTATGAAACAGTGATTGGAATAATCACAGGAAGTATTGCTTCTAAAATTGTATCAAACCCTCGTGATTCAGATCTAGCAAAGTCGATTAAGAGATATTTCTTTTCTAGGGGCACTGGCTTAGTTGATATGGCGCTCTTTGGAATGATCTTCGGTCATAACGATGATGAAGCCAGAGCACACCTTGAAGAAGTTTTATCTGATCCACAAAAAGCTGAGCGCTTAAGAGAAATGCAAAGGGTGTTTGAAGAGAAAAAGCTCTATCAAAAAGTTCGATCGTCTTTCATTGATAAACTCAAAAGTATCAAAGGACCTAAAGGACTTGAAGACGCACCACCAATTGATCTTGGAGTTGATTGGGGAAATCTATCAGATGAAGATCTCGAGCGCGAAGAAGTCCAAGATGTTCTTTTAGCGGGAGCTATCGCTGAACTCTACGCTGAAGGTGAAGGCGAGATGATTGCCACTGGAAACGTCGGTGCTGATCGTTATGCTTTTCATGCAGCTTACGGCCTTATTATGCTGCCAAAAGATATGTTCACCACCATGTATATTTACAATACCTTATGCCTAGGAATGGCCCAGCCACGCCAAGCCTTGATCAAGGCGACGGCTATCTTCGTCATTAATAGAGTTGTGTTTGATCAAATTTATTATGCTGTTCGACGCGGTGCCATTAACCAATGAGTCTTAGGCTTGTTAGCATTTTGCCATGAAAATTTTAACTCTTATTACCCTCGCTACACTTAGTTTTAAACTGTTCGCTGGCCCTGATTGGTCTAGAGACGCTAAGGTTCCAAGCGCTGGTCATCGTACAAATATTTACGACGTTCAATCGTCTGAATTAGAGCAATTAAAAAATAGTGGTTACTTGCACGCTTTTCGTTATCCAGTCACAGTCACAGGGCTTTATATTCCGTTTAGACCGCTTGATCGTTTCATGCAGGCTAATGATCGAAATCCGTTAAGACGTTTCCTCATTAATTTAACAGGCGATAGAATTCCTTTTAAAGACATTGAGGGAATGTACGAGTGGTTAGGCCTTACACCTTTTCCTAATGAAGACGCACAAGGTGTTTTTAAACTTCCTTATCCAGGCGGAGTAAAACCAGACCACCCAATGGGAGCATCTTTTTTAGAAACTAAAGATGGATTGGCCTTAACTTTTTCATGTGCCGCTTGTCACTCGATGGATTTCTTTGGTCATTCTGTCATGGGTTTAACTAACAAACAGCCACGTGCTAACGAAATGTTTAGATTGGCGCAAAAATATATTCCAAAAGTTCCTTCCTCAGTCTTCTTGTTAGGTACTGGAGCTAGCTTTGCTGAAGCGGCCATGTTTAGTCGCACGAAGAAAAATTTAGGTTCAGTTGGAGCTTTAGCACCACAGGCTCTTGGACTTGATACGTCTTTGGCCCAAGTCGCTTTATCTTTGGTTCGAAGAAATGAAGATGCCTACGCTACTAAAAATAGAGCATTCGAAAAAAATCCTAGATTCAATAAACTCTCAGAACATGTGGCTGATTCTAAACCGGCCGTATGGTGGAACGTAAAATATAAAACACGTTGGCTCTCTGATGGATCAATCGTTTCAGGTAATCCAATTTTCACCAACTTTCTATGGAATGAAATTGGACGAGGAACCGATCTTTATGAGTTAGAAGATTGGATGAAAAAGAATCAGCCGATCATTAAAGAGTTAACCGCTGCTGTCTTTGCAACTGAAGCTCCTACTTGGGGCGATGTTTTTCCAATCGCAAGAATTGATCTTGATAGTGCCAAAAGAGGAGAGTCGGTTTACTCCAAGACTTGTCAAAAATGTCACGGCGAGTACGAAAAAAACTGGAATCAACCTGATGCTCATAGTGAGCCCATGGAGTGGCAAATTAAAACGGCAAAAGTTAAATATCATGAACAAACACCGGTTAAGAATGTTGGAACCGATCCAGGTCGATATGAAGGTATGCAGTACTTTGCTGAAGGTCTTAATAAGCTAGCGATTTCAAAGATGATGAAAACGGTTGTTGAGCCACAAGAAGGTTATGTACCACCTCCATTAGTTGGTGTGTTTATGCGCTATCCGTATTTTCACAATAATGCGATTCCAAATTTATGTGCTCTAGTTACGCCTCCAGATCAAAGACCGAAATCTTTTTATCAAGGTGGAGCTAAAGATATGGAGACTGACTTTGACTTTGACTGCGTTGGATACCCAGTAGGGGATCAAATCCCTGAACACTTTAAGCAGTCTGATTCTTTAGTCGATACAACTAAGCCAGGAAGACGAGCCACCGGTCACTATAAGATGTTCTTAAATGAAGATGGCTCTGAGAAATGGAGCTGGTCGCAAAAGATGGATCTAATTGAATTCTTAAAAACGCTTTAAGGATTAATTAATTCTAACATTTTTTTGTGATGCTCTTTCGCCGTCATACGGTGAAAAAGAGGGTAGAGCATTTTGTCTCTAAATTTTGAATCACTTTGGTAGATACTTGTATGCTGAATGAAGGTTGATCCTTCGTAATCCCAAAATTTTAGAATTTGTTTTCCCTTCGAGGCGCCACCTTCAAGATAGGTGATCTCAACGATATGGTTAATATCATCAATATTAGTAATCTCTAAGCCAACAGCAACATATTGACCAAACAGATCTAGATAATTAAGTGTTTTTAAACCAACTTTAAAATTTGGAAGCTCATCACTATCATAATATATTTTTCCATCTTCTCTATCGATTGCCATGGCAAAGTTAACAAGAGGTCCAGACCAAACTTCTTTTGGTGATATTTGAGTATAAACTTTCCATACATCATCTATTGGGGCGCTAACTTGCTCATTCGTAACCATGATAGAAAAGCCTTCAGGAATTCCTGTGCCAACACTTGGATTAGAGAGATTAAATTTCTCAGCGAATGGTAAAATAACTTTTTGAGCTCTTTTTGGAAGGTGTGAAAATTTTTCGGGATCGATATCTTGTGAGAAAACGCACGAGCAAAACACCAATAATAATACCAATAAGCACTTCATGGACCCCTCTCTAGTTTTTAATAGAGTAAGGGATGACTGAAGTTATGGCATGAACCTAGGTTCACTAACTGATGATGGCCTTAACAATATAAGCAACAGCAAGGCCCAGGTAATTACCCACCCCATAGCCGACTAAACCACATGTTAAGCCCGAAATGATAATCTCTGGGTTTCCAAGCGCTTTAGCAACTGGTGGAACAAAGGCTGGACCATAAATGGCAGAGACATTGGTAATGACAGCAGTATCGGCATCAATTTTGGCCATCTTATTAAAAGCAAAATGTAGAGTGAGGGCGCCTATAAAAGTAACAGTACAATAAATAAGAATTTGCGGATTAATACTTAAAAGCTTTTCAAGATCAGTCATTGAACCAATGGCTAAGCAAAAAACATAAAGAAAGTATTCACCCATGGTGAAACTACCTTTTAAGCTTCTAACTTTTGAATTGAGCGAGGCGATCATTCCAAGCGCTGTTAAACCAAGAAGGACAATTGGCAGTTCAAGTTTGCCAAAAAAGAGCAGGCTTATTCCAGCGCTTGAAGCAACAATCATTAGTGCAAGGATTAAAGATATGATCATATCTTTTGTACATTTTTCAAAACTTATCTGCGTTTCAAGAACATCATTTTTCTTCGATTCAAATGGCGGAAGAAATTTTGCAAAAACTTTCTTACCAACTCCAAGGATAAAGAAAAGATAAATTGAGCTTAGAAAAATATCACTAGTGTTTAGGATCACAAATGTCTCTTTACTGACATCAAGTGAAAGCCCAATGGCAGACATATTTGGGGTCCCGCCAGTATAGACTCCGACAAGCATACCAGACATTTTCCAAAGCTCTGGAATCCCTTTAAAGGGAAGGGCAAATAAAATGGCACAAATTGAAATAGAAAGCAGAGAAAAAAGAAAAGAGATAATGGTTCTAGGTGCTAAACGAATCCAAGCTTTAAGATCAAGGCAAAATAACATTAGTGGAATCGCTAAGGGAACAGTCGCTTCAGTCAAAAACTCAGACGTCTTAATATCAACCGAGGATTTTAAAATTAAGGCAGATAGAATTCCAACAGCGTAACAGATAATAACAGGGCCAATGGTTTTGACTATCGCTACACGCTCTTGTGACCACATAAGTATGATAGGAAAGACAACCATTAAAGCAATCTGAATGACACTCACGACAGCGCCTTAATCATTTTGTCACAACCTTCAATCGCGACTTTTTCCTGGCGTGCAAAATTCTCTTTTGTTGGATCATGAGAGGCGAGAAGAAGGGATCCCATTAACTGAGCAAACAACTGATCAACCAAAGATTGCTTGATCGTAAATTTAGGATAGAGACCTTTCTTTTGACCCATCATGATCATGGCACGAATACGTTGATGAACTAGATCAAGGTAAGCCTGATTAAAGCGTCTAGATTTTTCGTCGTAAGTACTAAGGTAGAAATAATAAATCCAAAACAAAGAGTGGTGCTGTTTGATTTGTGCCCAATCAAAAAGAGTATTGATATAGGTGTTCATGCCATTAAAAGATGAGGTTGATTCTTTTTGTTCAATACTAAAAGAAACATACTTGAATGATTCTTGAGAAACATAAATCAGAGCACTATCAAGTAATCCGTGATTCTTTTTACCGCCAAAATGATAGTGAATTGTGCCTAAAGAGAGCTTTAAAATGGTGGCCATTTTTTGCAGGGTAATGCCTGCCACTCCTTGTTTTAGACCCAATTCAAGATATGCTTCTAGTATATCTATTTGTTTTGAAGTAAAAGAGACGTTATTGACGCTCTGCGCCTCTGGACTTAGTGTGGTCATAACCGCCTGTGCGATGCGTTAGTGTGTTGAAAGTTCGTAGAACCCTGAAACTTTTTTCAAGTCTCTTGGCCCTTTGAGAAAATAGATAATAATCTAAGAACTGTACAGTTTAAATCCGGTAAAGATTTAGACTGGGCTGGTCCGGTGAGAGGGGTGCCAGAAACAAGTAGGGTGTTGATGAGAAGATTTTTAACTTTCACGTTGATTGTCGTCCTTAGTGGATGTGGTCTAGTAAAAGACGAGAAAGAAGTTACAGAATTTTATGACATCGGCGGTCTGGAAACAGGTTGTAAACTTTCTGGCGATCAATTTCATAAAATACTTGAAGAAAATATTGATACGGATATCAAATGTCTGGAATCAAGCCTTAATCAATTCGCTGACTATGTCCGACGAGAAAACCCTGAATATATTAAGCGCGCTGAACTCGAAAAATTTATCAACCGCTTCTTTCCAAATGACGCCGCTGATATTAACAAGATCCTTAGACCTGCCTTTAAACTTTTCTCCATTCTTCTTAAAGATCCTGATCAAAATTTAGCCGTTAAAAATATTAGTCTAGTTGCTGATATCATGCGTATTTTGAATCAGCAGGGGAGAGAGCTTTCAGATCTTCTTAAAGTTGTGATCGTAAAAGCTCCTGAAGACTCAGACGAAACGGATGAAGAACGTGAGGCTCGTGTTAAAGGCAATGCTCAGCGCTACTGGCAATATAAAGCACAAATTCTACGTACAACTCGCTCAATGGTGGGAAGCTTTATCGGCGTGATTTCACAACGTGCCGATAATAATAACAAACTTGATGTCCCTGCCTTCCTAGAAGAGCTTAAGCTGGCTCTTGAGTTAAGCGATGAAGATTTTGATATCGCGACAATTAAGTCTTATCTCTTTGCAAAAAAACTTCTCATTGGTGGCAATGTTAATAATCTTGGTGCTGTTGAAGTTAAGCCATTGATGAATAAGATTCCAAATCTTTTAGAAATAGCTATGGACGTTATGTATTACGCTGAACGTCCTAGCGTTCCTGGTGATGATATCACTGTTGATATTGATAAAAGTAAGTTCATGATGGAGCTTGTGAAGAAAGCTCGTGGCTTAATGTTTGCCTATACCGACCAAGAAGAAACCGTTCTTGATTTTGAAAACCTTTCGACAGTTCTAAAAAATGTTATGGATGATGTCGACTGGGACAGAGCAAGTGCTTCATTAGTTAATTTCAAAAAGAAAATCATTGGTGGTGATGGTAAGCTCTACTCTTATAATGATTTTAATACGCTCTTTGACTTAATTCGCCAGGCATTCGAAATCTCGTATTTTAATAACGTCACTTATCGCCATTTTGCTCATGTCATGACAAGTGAGGCGCCAGTTGAAGGAATCTCCCTTCCTAATCTTCCTGAGTATTCACAGTTTTCTGAAGCCAGAAGAACAGAGATGTGGGGCAACTTTCTCTTTATCGCTAAAAACTATCACTTCTTCTTAAACCGTGATGGCTACCAAACTATTGGTTTTAAAATTAAAAGAAACTCATACGGCTTTAATATTCTTTCCCTGACTCGTTGGGGAATTCAAAAGCTGTTCGTCGCTTACGGCGGAACAAACCCAGAAAGTCCATCTCAAGAATTCGTTCTTGATCTTGAAGAGGCTAGAGTCATTGCTTCAGAATACAAAGGTATTTTAGAAGAGCTTGAGTTATGGCCAGATGATCTTGAGCGTTTATTGTCAGAGCTTAGACTAGGATCAGATCTTTTTAGAATGAATTCAAATGGCGATAACCTGATTCAAATTGATGAAGTGAATGAGTATATCTCAACATTATTATCGTCTGGAAAAATTAAACAAAACGTCATGGATAAGTTGGTTGATATTTGTAATGATATCGGATCTCCGGATAATCCAGCGTATGATATCGACTGCTTTAATCAGCATTATTTTGATATTTTATTTGTTCAGTTGGAAAATTATAAATATTTACCAAACCTTCACACTTTCTACTTGAAGCACAAAGGTTCTGATTTCCTGATTACTTTCTTAGAAGCTGTTCAAGTTAAAGCAAGAATTATTAATGACCGCTCTATTCCAATTGATGCAACTGATATCTCTAGGATTTTAACTTCGCTGTCTAATATTGAGACTCTATTTAAACGTTTTGATTACAATCAAAATCATGAGCTTAAAGGTGATGAAGTTGACGGTGTTTATGGTGTGGTTGAGACAGTGATTGCCTCTGCTGATGATAATTTAAAGCCTGGTGCAAAATTAACGAAGTCGGCCTTTCTTTATGTTGTGAAGAAAGAGAAGTTGCCTTCTGGGGTTGGATTGATTTTATTCCATATCAATCCACTTGCTAAGCTTGGCATTAAGGCCGATCGCTTAAAAATCGCACGAGTACTTGGATTATTCTAATTTTATTAAACTAGTTTAAGGTTTATATAGCTCAATCATGATTTGATGAGCCTTGTCATTGACTGCTATTGGGGGGAACCATGAGCAAAAAATCACTACCTGTAAAAGGTATCACATCCGATCGTATTTTTGATGCGATGGAGACGATTAAGCAAAAAGACATTCGCTGGGGCGAAGGCCGTGCTTTTAGTTTGGTCTTCAAGGGTGACAAGGAAATGGACGAAGTTATTCGTCGCGCCAGTCAGATGTTCTTTTCTGAAAATGGTTTAAACCCTTCAGCTTTTCCAAGCCTAAAGCAATTTGAAAATGAAGTCGTCGCTATGATGGTCAATCTCCTTAATGGGGGAGAGATCGGTTGCGGTAGTATGACTAGTGGCGGAACAGAATCCATTCTCATGGCAGTTAAAGCCGCTAGAGAATGGGGCAAGAAAAACAAACCAGGACATAATCGTTATAAAATCATTGTTCCTCTTTCAGTTCACCCGGCTTTTGATAAAGCGGCTCATTACTTTGAGCTGGATTTAGTAAAAGCTCCTCTAGGAGCTGACTATCGGGTTGATTTAAACGCTTTAGAAAAACTCATAGATGATCGCACTGTCTTAATCGTCGGTTCAGCACCTCAATACCCCCAAGGCGTTGTTGATCCAATTTCAGCGATGGGGCAGTTAGCGAAGAAGTACAATACTCTTTTACATGTTGATGGTTGTGTTGGTGGCGTCTTACTGCCATTTTTCAAAATGATTGGTGCTGAGGTTCCAGACTTTGACTTTAGTGTTGAAGGTGTGACTTCAATTTCAGCAGATCTTCATAAATATGGATACGCGGCCAAAGGTGCAAGCGTTGTTCTATTTAAAAATAAAGAGCTTCGTCGTCACTCTTATTTTGCAAGTACGGACTGGCCAGGTGGCATGTACGCTTCCCCAAGTGTTCTAGGAACTCGTGCAGGTGGACCAATCGCAGCAGCTTGGGCGATCATGAATTACCTTGGTATTGAAGGTTATACGAAAGTTGCAACTTCTATCAAAAATACAGTAGATGAATTCAAAGCAAGAATTGATAAGCAAGTCGGAGTTAAGCTAGCAGTTAATCCTGATATGTCAGTTATGTGTCTTGTCGGCGATGGCGTCGATATTTATAAAGTCGGCGATGGCATGACGAATCGTGGATGGCACCTTGATCGTCAACAAAATCCATCAGGACTTCACCTGACTGTAACTTATGCGCACGCTGAAATTATTGAACAGTTCTTTTCTGACCTCGAAATATCAGTTGCAGAAGCTGGTAACTTTGGGGCCAAGCTTAGTGGAGTTAAAACAGGAATTGCAAAAGGCTTTATTAAAGCGATGCCTAAAGGTGTTGTTGGAAAGCTTGTCGCACGTGAAGGGAAGAACTTCGGAAAAGACCTTGAGAGCGATGGTCCTAAAAATACTGCTGCTATGTATGGAATGATGGAAGCGCTTCCAGGTAAGGGCGATCTTGATGGACTGGTTCTTGATGTCCTAGATGGATTGTTTACACTGCAAAAGCCTCTTGATCTTACGGAGACAAAATCATGAGATTTTTAATATTTTTAGTATTTCCTTTGATTGTCAATGCTTCGTTACCTGTTATTGATGGCGTTAAGCTAGAACAAAAAGAGATCATTAAAGATGTAAATGTCTTATCTGCAAACAAAGACGATTCAATTTTTTATCTAGCGACCTATAAGACTGAATTTCATGGTAATTTTGATCGCGCCTTAGAGTACGTTCTTGATTTTTCTAAGCGTTGTAATAATGCTTACAAAAAAGAAAGAAAATTAACGACGAAAGATTTTGTATGCACCATTCATAATGATAACTTGATTGAGTCTCAGATTGTTAAGGATTTAAAAATTAAAGATGATAATCCACAATTAGTAGAGCGCTTTGTTGTTAAACGCAGAATCTGGAACAAAGGCCTTCATTCTTATAATGATCTTGTGACGGTAAAAAAAGTAACTACGAATAAAGGTGAAAAAAGAAGACTAGAAGTCACTCATCGATTGCTTAAAGACGAAGAGGCCAACTCACTCATTATTGATCCAGTTCCTTTTGATAATGCTTTTTATCACACGGTTGGAACTTATCGTATGGCGGAAACTGAAAGTGGCAAAATTCTTGTTGATTATACTTATGAAACAAAAACTGATCATTGGTTTTTAACTAGCTCAATGGTTCAAGGATCAATCTATTCAAGCTTAGCTAACGGAACTCGTTACGCCATAGACGGAATTTCTGGAGCATTATTAAATGGAAGCAAGTAGTTCAATCGCTGGAATGCAGCCAGGTTGTCCTTGGACAGACCTCTACAATAAATATCCACCGAATGTTAAGTGGTGTGAAGAGCATCTCTGTTCATGGGTAACAAACCCTGCAAACACTTGGTCAAACCTTGCTTATATTTTTCTTGCTTGGTTTGTATGGCAATCAGCTAAAAAGAATAATCCAAGTCTTAAGGTTTTTGGGCCATCACTTTTTATCGTGGGTATGTCTTCACTGATTTATCATGCCTCAAATAATTTCATTACTCAGTTTTTAGATTTTATTGGCATGTATGTGTTTGTCTGTTTAATGCTGTCTCTAAACTTATGGAGAATGGGCATACTTAATATGTCTTCATTCAAAAAGATGTATTGGGGACAAGTCGCCTTCTTCGGAGTTTTGACCATCATCGGTAGAGCAGTAAACTTTCCAATTCAGGGGCTCGTTCTACTTATTGGCATTGGAATAACGATAACCGAAATTAAGCTTTGGAAGAAAAATCCTAATACTAAATATGGATATTTTCTTGGGGCGATCTTTTCAGTGCTTTTTGCTGTTTCATGGTCAATAATGGATGTCACACGTACCTTTTGTGATCCCCATAACCATATCATTCAAGGTCACGCCATATGGCACTTATTCAGTGCTCTAGGCTTATGGTTTGCTTATAAGTTCTACGAGCAGTTTAAATTGGACTAACTTGATTGTTATCTCAGTATTATAAAATTGACTCTGACGTAGGTTTTAGAACTCTTTCGGATGGAAGAGTTCTTGTTATTAACGTTCTTGAAGGTATTGTTCATCTTTTACAAGATGTTGAGGTTCATATCTGGCAAGAGCTTAGTAGCGGTTTAGACTTTGAGTCTATTATTTTAAGTATAATGAATGAATTTGAAGCTGATGAAGATCTTGTTCGCCAAGATACATGCCATTTTTTTGAAGAACTCTTAAAATTTAAGCTAATTTGTAATGTCTGAAATATTAACTGACTCAGAAGATTTTTTTGAACATGTTGATGCTATCTATCAAGAGGCCCTTAAGTCACATAAAGAATGTGTCTTTTTTGTTCCTTCGCTAAGTATGTATCCGACTCTAAAACCTAAAGATAAGATCGTTATTAGAAAACAAGAGCAGTACTTTAAAAATGATATCATCGTATTTGTCAGAGAACGCCAGTTTATCGTCCATCGAATCGTAAAGGTTTTAGATCATGGTTTTATAACGAAAGGTGATAATAATTTGGAGTTAGATCTTCTCGTTTATTTTTCAGATGTACGAGGTCGAGTTCTCAAAATAAAAGACAGTAAGAAGAACATTTATTCGACAAAACTACTTATACATATTTCATTAAGGCATTTAATAAAAAACTTTAAATTTAGAAGCATGAATTTGTTGTTTAGTCTAAGTCACCTTTCTTTTGCAAAAAAATCTTTCTCCTTGATTTATAGTATTGAGTTGTTTTTAGTTAAGCTTTACTTTAAAAACGATAAAAATTTGAATCTTTATATATCTGGTAGCTATGCTCGTGCGGAAGATGTTCCAGGACTCAGTGACTTGGATATCGTTGTTCTTGTTAACTCCAAAACTAATCTAAATAAGTTATTCATGAAAATGGACATGGTCTCTAGGTGGTTACCAGCGATTGAGATAAAGAAAATTCTTAATGTCGATGTTATAAAGCATGCTTTGCGTTTTGGTTATGATTACCAAATGAACAATTCACAGAGGTACCAGTTTTTATCAGGTGATATTGATACAGCATCGCTTGAAAATGATTTTAAAGATCCTGACTTTTTATCACTTTATCAAAAGTTTTCGTTCCTAGATCTTACATGCAATCTTTTTGTGAAAATTGCACAATCGGATAATTATAATCATAAATATATTTATCATAATATAAGAAAAATTTTCAAACTTCTTGAAACACGATTTATTTCTGACAATTCGTTAAAGAGTTTTATTGACGACTTAGATCATACAATTAATTTCTCTAACTTTACTAAGAATAGTAATTTATTCGCTGATCATTACTTTCTCATACTTAAATCTTTTGATTTACAATTAGATATTTGTATCTCTCATGAGGTCCCGTCACATCGAAGATACAAGAATCGGTTCGGTGCATTTTTGGATATTTTAAACCCCAATTTTACTAAAGAGGATATTCGTAAAGTTTTTATTGATATTTTTGATGGAAAGGGTAGCGCTAATTTTCAAGGCATTATTACTGAGAAATATTATTTATGGCTTTTGACTCATACACCCGATTCTGATTACATAGATGGCTCTTCAACGAAACTACATCAATATCTCTTGCTTAAGAACGTGACGGCTTTTAATAACTTTTTCGCCCATAGTGCTGAAGATAGCGATTACCTTAGAGAGTTATTGTTTTCGGTACTGAGATCTTATTGCTTTGTTAAGTATGATTCTGTTTGTGATTCAGTTGATTCGGTCAGTGCTATTGCTAATGATAAAAATGACGATAAACTGATGAGATTATCTTCAAGGTTAAAAAGTAGGGCTGAGACGAATCCGAGAAGTTATTATATAAATACTGTTTATATTTTAAATGAACTATTAGAAAGGTAGTTTTTTAGTTAAATAGCTGTATTTACATTAAGTTTTCTGAACAATTAATTATTATTTATGTTTGATTATGGTTTATAATAGGTTTAAGGGGTGTTTATATGAAATTAAATAATGACGTGAAGCAAAAGAATTTTACAGCTGTCAACAAGACGCATAAAAAAGCATATAAGAGTCCTAAGCTCGTTAAATTTACGAAAGTTTGTAGTCTTGCCATTGCGGTACGTCCTCCAATTTCAATTACTCCTGAATAAGCCTCCAATGACTTAAAATTTATGTTTAAGTCATTAGATCCATATAAAACCGTATTAAACAAAGTTTTAAGTTTGGCTTCAGTCCAAAGCAAACGTTTTGTTTTGGTAGGTTTGTTTTCTTCATTTTTCGCTTTCTTTACTGAAGTCTTATTTTCGAAATATCTTCCAGTTATCATTGAGCGTATTTCTGATATTGATTTGAAGTTTTCCCTAGATACTATTGTGGCCATCTTCATTTTGATCGGCATTACTCGTGCTTTAAATGCAGGTTTGCAAATCTTTTGCAGACTCATTATTCCAGAGCAATTTAAATTAGATATAAGAAACTCGCTCATTGAAAAGTTTGATCAATTATCAGTAACTAACTCTGATTTTGTCTCCATTTTAAATCAAAAGTCAGAGCAAGCTGGAGCGGCAGCCAATAACTTATCTTACTTTGTTGTGAACTTTATTGTTTTTGTTTCTATTTTTATCTATCTACTGATTACAAATTTTACGATAACGATGATTGGACTCGGAGCCATTCTTCCAGTTGTTTTATTTTTTAAAATGTCTGAAGGTAAAATTACTTCTCTATCCCAAATACTAAAAACAAGCTGGGATGAAATCAATCATAAAAGCTTAAGGCTAGTTTATAATAGGTTTTTTATTTCTATATCGGGGACAACTTCTAAAGAACAACAAAATATCATTAGGAATTTAAGAGTTTATCTACTTTATTTAAAAAAAATATTTAGGTTGATGGCGATTAGGTTTTTTCTTCCGCAAATTGTGGGCTTAATATTTATCATCATCTTACTTGCGTATAAATCTGAAATTAATTCAAATCCCATTACCTATGCTTATCTATTCTTGAGATTATCTGAGTATGGTTCTTTTTGCGCTCAAAGTCTTGCTTCACTAAAAAGAGCAGTCCCGTTCATAGACGACATTACAAATGTTTTAAATACCAGTGATAATAAAAATCTCTTTAAGCAGCTCGTCGATTTAGATAAAGGCGATAACGATTTTCTAGTAAGCTGGAAAGTTGAAGATATGTCTTTTGAATATCTTCATGGTCAAAAACCAATTTTTAATCAATTCAATGCAACTATTCCAAGCTGTGAACTCACTGTCGTTGTAGGTGAGTCTGGTGTTGGAAAAACGACGTTATCATTACTTCTCGCCGGTTACTTAGTCCCA
The DNA here is from genome assembly GCA_964352405.1 of uncultured Halobacteriovorax sp. GTDB lineage: Bacteria > Bdellovibrionota > Bacteriovoracia > Bacteriovoracales > Bacteriovoracaceae > UBA4207. Next base: position 12,144 of record CAYGRY010000022.1, on the reverse strand, counting down.
ACCAAAGGATCTGTTAAGGTCTTCATTAATGAAAATGAGTACGATGCTAAAAATGCTTCTAAATGGCTTCAATCCAATATCTCTTATTCTGGTGCTTCACCATTTATCTTTGAAGGAAGTTTATACAGCAATCTTATCTACGGAGTAGACCGTAAAGTGAATGTGGATGAAATCTCATCGGTGTTAAAATCGGTGAATCTAGCGACGTTGTTGGAGCATGATCTTGGTCTTGATCAAATCATTTCTAGCGAAAGTGAAATGCTTTCGACTGGCCAATTGCAACGTGTATCAATTGCAAGGGCCCTATTGTCTAATAAAGCGATCTTTATCTTTGATGAGCCTAGCGCAAACCTAGATGATGCTAATGAAGAGATTGTCGCCAATATCATCTCCAACTTAAGCAAAACGAAAACAGTCCTTTGTATCAGCCATAGACCAAAGTGGCAGGAGATTGCTAGTAAGGTTTATAAGCTCTAGCGGCATCAAAACACTGTAAAGCTTACTAACTGGCTTTGATTTCATGCCCATCTGTCATAAGTTGGGCACAGTGAAAATACCTATTATCCATCCCATTTTTGAGTTCATTTCAAGCCATTCTTTAGGCGTTATTCCCTTAGATATCATGGCGCATTTAACGATCAGCGCTCTAATCATGCTGATTATGCTTAAAATGGGTATTAGTGCTCAAAAGATCATTCTGACGGTGCTAGGTTTGGCGATTCTAAAAGAACTCTATGACTTACCTCGATTGAGTAACACACCTGCAGAAAACCTTAAAGACATCATCGTATCGATGCTTATCCCAGTTATCTTCTTGCGCTATAAATATCTCAAGTCCTCAAAGATATAAAATCGACATCTGAGCGACTTAATTCTAAAATATTGCTCATGAAATACTTACTTTTAGCCTTACTTTTGCCAATGAGTGCCTGGGCAACTCTCGATTATTCAGCTCAATCCTTAATTAGGTCTTACCCAATGGGATTCTTTGCTTCAGCCACCTCTGGTTACGGCTTTAAGCTATGGGATAAGACAGATATTAACCCTGCCTTCTACGGCTATATAAGACCCTCAGCGACCTTTCAAACCTCAGCTGTAGTAAATCAGGCAAGGGCTCAAATTGATATCGCTCCTGTGGCTTTTATGAATTTCTATGCCGGTGCGGCCCTCATCAATCGTGACTTTAACGACCTTGATACCTTCAACTGTGATGTCGTTACTTGTCGGGCTAAAATGACACGCCAATATGTCGGTTTTAAAATGGCCTTAAAGTTTAAGTCTATATTCTTAATGACTGACCACAAATTTACTCGAGTTAAGACATCTGAAAAAAGAGGCGTCTTTGCCGAGGAAATGGGAACTTTACTCGGTGCGAACGGTAATGATGTTTTAAGAGTAAATCAGCTCATTATTGGCCATGAGATTAATGAAAAATGGGCCGTAGGTGGTCTGGTAATTGCTAATGCTATGGAAAAGTTTATCAATAGTACCCATATGCAAATTGGCTTTGTCAGAAGAACTTTTGGCAATCTGACTGTCCTTGGCGGTGCGGGGACTTTCCACACCCGAGATAACGCTGACGTATTTTCAACCCTCGTACTCCTCCAGTGGTCAGGAGAGAAGGGCTTAACTCTTTTTTGAGTCGGTGAGTCATTTTCTCTCGCTTATGCTCATGCTAGGGTTTTGCCATGAATTTAGAAGTCAGATCTCTCAGGGACAATGATTTAGAGCAAATCAAAAAATTCACTGATCAGTGGATTGGTAATGACTATTACGATCTAAACTCAATTCGAACGATTCTAATGCAATCGAAAGGCTGCTCTTTAGGTGCTTTTAGAGACGGTCAATTAGGCGCTGTCAGACTAACATTGGCTCCGGGCAGTTGGGTTGATGACTTTGAAAGGGGACTGACGCCTTCAAAATGGAAAATCCCAGTAAATCAAATGGCTTATTTTAAAAGCCTTTTTGTTGCTAAAGATTTTCAGGCCAATGGTCTTGGAGTTCAGCTCTCTTTACAGTCGATCGAACTTTTAAAAATGCTAGGGGTCAAAGGTATTATTTGTCACTCTTGGCTTGAATCTCCAAACAATTCATCGCAACGTTATTTAAATAAACTTGGATTTGAGGCCGTGGCCGAATTTCCTAAATTTTGGTTTCCTATCGACTATGACTGTACCCGTTGCGCTCCAAAGCGCTGTGAGTGTACGGCCATGGAGATGGTGAAATACATTTGAGGTTCATGTGAGTGTTTCTTACTGGAATGATCGATCAAGTTCAACTCCTACAAATGCTGACGTTGTCATTATTGGTGGCGGTATCGCAGGCTTGTCTGCCGCTTATTGGATTGCAAAAGAAGATCCAAGCATGAGTGTTGTCGTCGTTGAAAAATACGAAATCGGCGCAGGTGCGACTGGCAGAAATGCAGGCTTTGTGACTTGTGGATCTGTAGAGCATTTTAACCGTTTAGTAGAAAAGCATGGCAAAGAAGAAGCCCTTCAAATTTGGCAATTTTCTGAAGAAAACATGAGACTTCTTAAAGATAATATCATTCAAGATAATGCTGAAGAATTACTCTTTGAACACAAGGGGAGTTTTTCTCTGGCTTCAACTGATACAGAGTTTAAAGAACTTCAAAATTCCGCAGCTTTGATGAAATCAATGAACGTTTCTGTTGAATCTATTGATGAAGCAGGAATCAAATCACGTCTTGGTGCAGAGGGATTCGTTGGTGGTATTAAGTATGTCGAAGACGGATCGGTTCACCCGATTAAGCTTTTGCACCAGATTCGCTCAAAACTTTCTTCAAACGTTAAAGTTTGTGAACACCATGAAGTTCATGCCATTGAAAATGCAGGAGATGGTAAAAGAGTACGAACAAATAAGGGAAGTATTGATTGCAGTATCGTTGTTTATGCAACAAATGGTTACAGTCCTCTTTTGAATAAATTCTTTGATGATAAAATTTTTCCAACACGTGGACAGATCCTTGCGACGGCACCAGTTCCAAGATTCATGGAAGGTCCATGTTACGCCAATTTTGTTCTTGATTACTTTAGACAATTGCCAACTGGTGAAATGGTGATCGGCGGATTTAGACAATTACAAAAAGATGTTGAAAAAGGCTACTCCGATGAGGCGAGTGACGTGATTCAACAAGCTCTTGAAAAATTCCTTCATGATCATATTCCATCAATAAGAAAAGCTAAGATCACTCATAGATGGAGTGGAATCATGGGCTTTTCGGTTGATGGTCAGCCAATGGTTGGAGCTCTTCCAACTGATGAACAGTTATTTTTTGTTGGCGGCTTCACTGCCCATGGGCTCGGCTTAGCTTTTCATTCGGGGAAGGTTTTAGCCGATGGTCTTTTTGGTAGAGAAATTCCGAAATTTATATCAGCAAGGAGACTTCGTTGATTTTTGAAGAGTTCATTCAAAGAGAATGGAGCGACTACTGTGAAGTGACTCCGCTTGCTCAAAAAATTCATCGCTTGCTAGTGAACGAGGGCGAAACCGTTGTTAATGATCATATTGCAATACGAACCTTTGCCCATCAAAATCTTGGGCTTGAAGCTTTTGAAAACTTCCTTGCAGATTTTGGCTATAAACCCTGCCAAGAATATTTTTTTGAAGATAAACGATTAAAAGCTCTTCATTTTGAAGCCAAAAATAAACCGCTCATTTTTGTCTCAGAGTTTCTTTACGAAGACGATAAATTTAGTGATTTCTTAACTTCCACAATCGAATCACTAATATCTGATTGCGATGGATTAGATCTTCAAGAATTATTTCTAAAAAGAAAGAACTGGATTCCATCTTTTTCAATTTACGAAAAGTTATTAAAAGAAAGCGAGTATGCGGCGTGGCTATATGCCTGGGGATATAGATCAAATCATTTTACTGTGTCTCTCAATGGGTTATCAAAATTTAATAGTATTGAGCAGATCAACGCCTTTTTAAAAAATAATCAAATACAGCTCAATTCTTCTGGCGGGGAAGTCAAAGGCTCCAAGGAACAGGGTTTAGTCCAATCCTCAACAATGGCCGATCAATATTCCATGGAATTTCTTGAAGGAAAACAGACCATTCCATCGTGTTATTACGAATTTGCTAAGAGATACGAGCTTGATGGGGCAATCTATACTGGATTTGTTCCTGCTTCTGCTGATAAAATCTTCGAGTCTACTAATAGGAATTAATATTGTCACAAAGACCTTGGTTTTTAGAAAAACCTATTGCTCATCGTGGTTTACATCACGGAGTAGAAATTCCAGAAAATAGTCTTGCGGCTTTTGAAGCGGCATGTGCTGCTGGTTATCCAATTGAGCTTGATTGTCACTTTCATGAGCGTAGTGGGCAGATTATTGTCTTTCATGATCAAGATCTAACAAGACTAGCTCAAGACCCAAGAGATATTCAAAAAATGTCTTTGGACGATCTTTTAAAAGTAAGACTTTATGAAACCGACCAAAAAATCCCAACACTAAAACAAGTGCTAGATCTGGTAGATGGAAGAGTTGCGTTATTGATTGAAACTAAACAATTTACAAGTAATGGATCTTTTGAAAAAAAATTAGTTGAGATGATGGATGAGTATCAATCTCGAAGTGGTGGAGAGTGGGCCATTCAGTCTTTTCATCACGGAGCGCTTTGTTATATCCAGCGTCATTATCCACATGTCGTCAAAGGCATGCTGTCAGGGTCAATGGATGATGCTGAAATCCCGACTTGGCAAAAAGCCAGTGTGAGATCATTGGTCTTGCTGCCCTTAGTGAAACCGCAATTCGTTTCTTATGAGGTTGCTCATTTGAAACGTAGAGAAGCTCAGTTGGCTTGGCAAAAGATTTTAGGGGTCCCCGTCATTGGCTGGACCATTCGTAATAAAAAAGATTATAAATCGGCAAAAGCTGTTTGTGATAATGTGATTTTTGAGAATTTTTCTCCGGAGCATCAATGAAAAAATTTGTCATAGCAACAACTGCGTTAACTCTCGTCGTTGTTATTGGTTTGTTAATTAAACGAAATGAAAATGGAGAAATTCAACCTAGAGTTTTTCCTGATGAAGCTCTTAAAGGTGAAGCAAAAGTTGCGTTAGATAAAGCTAAGCAAGCACTAGGTAGCGATGTTAAAAATGATCCAAGTAACAAACCACAGACTCAAGTTGATATAGAGCCAGTGACTGCCGAAGAAGAAGGAATGGTCCTAACCGAAGATCAGATGATTAAGCTTGAAGCTTATTTTGAAAAAGTTGAGAAAGACTGGTCTGATAAAATGAACCAACTTTTTGTCAAAGAGTTAGGCTTAGAGGCAAAAGTCTTACAAGAGTATTGGAAAATGCGTGAAGGGTATGAACAAGATAAGCTCGACGCATTTGAAGAATTTCATGAAGAGATGATTGAAAAATATGGTGATAGCTATACTTATAAGCCATCAGAAGAAGAGCAATTGTTTTCTGCGAAAGTTAGACAGCGTTACGATCAGGCTCTCGTGAAGTTAATAGGAGAAGATGCATATTCAAAATATCTAGAAGTCAGAGATCAATACAATAGAGAATTGTCTGAGGTTGAAGATAAAGACCTTGGGTTTATTAAAGTTGATTTCTAGATGATAAAAAAATGGCTCACGACAAAGAATACGATTGCGCTCACAGGAAATATTTTTCGCTATCGCCAAATTGATAGACACTCTACAACGAATGATATGAAGGGCCAATTTGATGTATTGGATTTTTTTGATTGGGTTAATGTTGTCGCATTGACTCCTGAAAATGATCTTCTTTTAGTAAAACAATATCGTCATGGTATTGATGATCTGACATTAGAAGTTCCTGCGGGAGCTATCCATCCTGGTGAAGATCATTTACTTGCAGCAAAACGAGAGCTTAGAGAAGAAACAGGCTATATTTCTAGTGATTGGAAACAACTGGGAGTTGTTCATCCGAATCCTGCGATTCAATCAAACCAATGTAGTCTATATTTGGCACAAAATTGTATTTATGAAGGTGAGCCTCAGCTTGATCCCCTCGAAGAAATTGAACTGGTTCTTCGTCCCAAATCCCAATTGAAAGAAATGATTTTAAATAAAGAGATCCAACATTCACTTACGCTTAATGCTCTTTATTTTGCCGATTTACTAGAATAATCATGAAAGTGTTAATACTCATTTTTCTAGTTCTCAGCTCAAATGTATTGATGGCTGAAGAGATAACTGTCTATTACTATGAGAGGCCTCCTTTTTATTATACAAATGAGTCTGGTGAACCGACCGGAATACTCGTTGAAAAAATCAAGAAGTTGAAAAACTCAAAGTTTACAATTATATTAAAAGTTCACCCTCCAAAAAGGCAACTCATAGACATTAGTGCGGAAAAAAGTAATGTCTGCGGTCTTGGCTGGTTTAAGACTGCTGAAAGAGAAAAAACTGGTATTTTTTCCTCATTGATATTTACCGAGGATCCACTTGGTTTGCTTATTAATAAAGATTTTGGAAAGAGGCAAAATATATCTATAAAAGATATTTTTAAAAATAAAAACTTCGAGTTTCTTAAAAAAAATAGTTTTAATTACGGAGATAAAATTGAACTTCTTGAGAACGAAATAAAACCTGTTACATATATAGTATCAAGTTCTGTCTCAACCATTTTACAAATGATCGGCGTGAGACAGAAATACTATACTTTTATTGAAAGAATAGAGGCGGAATATATATTTGCTACAAAGCCCTTACTTAAGGAATCAATGCTATTTATTCCAACCGTTGAGATTACTCAGAAAAACTCTAGGTATCTTTATTGTTCAAAAAATATCCCGCAAGATTTTATCAAATTGATTAAGACTTTTTCTTTTTAGCCTTTGACTTCGCTGGCTCTTTTTTACTTGGCTGATTAGAGCCCAAAGTAAACCAATCATCTTCAGTTATGGCAAAGAAGTGATCAGCTTCATCAATAAGAAGTTGAGATGTTGTCTCTCTGATAGCAGCGATTTTAACACGCACGCCTTCACTTTTTAAATGTCGAACGAGTTCAACGTAGTCGCTGTCACCCGACATTATGATAATAGCGTCAACTTTACTTGAAAGCTGTGTTGCCTTAATTGAAAGCGGGATATCAGCACTTTTATGACATGGTCGAACAGAGCCATGAAATTGAGAGTGAAGTCTTTCAGCTAGCTTTTGCGAGATTTGTTTGCCTTCACGAAAATAGATGAGGCGATTGAGGCCTCTAGTTTTTAATAATTTAGGTATAAGCGTATCATAATTGATCATATAACCTTTTTTCTGGGTTACACCTTCAATACTTCTTTCCATATTATTACCATCAATTAAGACGGCCACTGATTGGCTGATAATTACTGTAGTTTCTGACATTTAATCCTTACTCTTGTACAAGATAGTATAGCAATGTCCCAATATTGAGACGTTTTGCATCTATAGTACCACGCAGAGGATTGTTGTGAAAGATGAATAGAGAAGCCTTGCTAGGCATTTCCATCTTTTGAATCATGTACAAGAAGATTGATTTACTATATTGCTCTTGATCTTCAGTCAATTCAGCAACAGAGACAATACCTTTTCGATAAACATAAAAAGCTCTATCTAACTCGTTTGAATCGAGAACATTATTCTCATCGATCTGATCAAAACGCACAAAAGTACTTTCAATATTTAAAAGCGCACCAACCAATAACACGATATCTCTTTTGGCCATAGGGATGGATTCGTCATCAAAATCGCGTGCAAACCCTTCGACAGCTCTTAGGAACTTTAGGCTTTCGTCTTTAGGAGCGGTTTCGATATAGTTTTTAAGTTTCGGAAGATACTTGCCAAGTTTTAGTTTGTTAAAGATGAGGTCAAAAAACTTAGGACGATAGCAGCTTGTTTCAAAGCTTGGCTCTTCTTGTGTTCCACTATTTGTGCAATACTCACCATAGGTCTCCATGAGATTACCTTGAATTTCTACTGATACCATGACCATCGATATATATTCGACAGCTTCATCAACATCCATAGAGGAGTTACCATTTGATCGACTTTGAAAGAGGTCAGAAAGTAACAGCATATTTCTGGCAAAGGTCTCAATCTTTTTTGTCCATAAACCCATTGGCTCAAGCATTGGTTTAAATTGCTTCATCATGAAGTCAATTTCTTCAATTGAAAGCATGTAATGACCATTTTCTTCATGGCCATAAGCTTTTAAAAAGATTTGAGCTAAATGGCGCAGTAATACATTTGTTAAGATGCCTTGCTTTGTTCGAACGATATTGGTTTGATAATACTGAAGGCTGTCACTATTTAAATAGTAATGAAATTTAGCCAATACATATTTATAATCATTTTTAAATCTAGTGATTCGTTCTGGGCTAAACAGATTGTAAAGTTGATGATGCTTATAGGGTAGGGTCTTAATTAGCTTTGGCGATTTGATTTCTTCTTTATAAAGATCAGTTGTTATATCTGTGAGATATAGTGTTTCAATCGTGTTTTTGATTTCCTTAAATATTTGTCTGAACTCTTTGAAAAGAACAACCTCTTCATGCCCACCAAAAAGTCTTTTTTTGATGGCAGGAAAGCCACCGATAACTCCATTAATGATGGAGCTATGTTTTTCTTCAAAAAAGACTTTAAAATTTTCTAGACCAGATGTCATAAAGGCTACGTCATAGTCGTCACCATTATGAATATTATTTTCAATTGATTGTGTTGTATTTAAGGCAAAGTCTAACCATTCACCATTGGTTCTCTCATTTCTTGAAAAGATTTTTGCATCAAAAGCAATAAGAGCTAGATCCTTAAGCTTTGGTAAAAGACGACTGATTTCAAGTGGAGTAACACGACTTGGTTTGCCTCCAACAAGCAATGGTTTTAAAAGCATGATGCTGTCTAAAAGTTGAATATCTTTTTTATCGATATTTAATAAACTTTTTAGATCGTTTAGAAAGAGTCTTATTTTAAGTTCTTCTGGAAGAATTGAGGTATCAACGAGTTTATTGATATCGGCGGCCCAACTCGACAAGGTTTTCTCGTAAAACGATCTTGGGCTAGTCATTTTACTAGCTGTATCGTATTCGATAATTTCCCATGTTAAGAAACTCTTTAAGTAAGCGTGACCGTAAATCTTTAAAAGCTTTAAATCTTTCGCATTAAAACCTTCACTTATATTCTCTAAAGTGAACAAGTTCTCTTTTGCTGATTTAGAAATTTTCTCTACGATATCTTCTTCGATGTCTAAATTGAGATAGTTTGATAAAAAAGCCATATCTTTATGAGATAAGATGACGCCTTCTTGCTCCATGCTAAGACTCTTGAAAAGTAAATCAATTCGATCTTGGAAGAAGCTATAGTGTTCGACTTTAGTTTCTAGCTTATATTCTTTAATATAAAGAATATCAAAAAGTAGTGATGACAGATCATTCATCTTTAATAGTAATGTTCTTAGTTCATCACAGCTAAGTAGGTTTGAGTCATTACCAATAAACATCTTCTTTATAATTTTAATAAGTTTGATCTGGTTATTATTTAATGTCAGTTGATCAAATTTTTTAGATACATCGTGAATAGTCTGTTCGATTTCAACAACAGTGCTCTTGTGAGTAGGGATACTCTCGATCGCGGCATTTGAAAGTTGGGTTAAAGCAGATATAAACTCTTGTCTTAACTGTTTAAGGTCAATCTTCTTTTGATCGTATTTTTCAAAAGCTTTATTGATTCTGAAAGCATTACGATTGGCGTGAACAAGGAGCTTGAAAAGTCTTCTTAAGCCTTCATTTGAGATTTGATCTTTTTGATCATCAATAAAGATAAGATTAACTTTAAAGAGTAGATCTAAGCCATCCATGATGGAGCTGACATCTTTGGGAAAAAAATCTTCTACAAAAACAGAGAGCTCACGCTTACCAATAGAGTCTGGATTGATTTTTTTAACGTAACGGTTGAATTGCTCAAAATTCTTTTCAAGGCAGACAATTTGCTTTTCAACGTCTTGTTCTAGAAATTTTGAAAAAGCCGTAGGATCGATACTACAAGCTCCAGAAAGCTCACTATTTTGATAGATGTCACTATTTTGGACAGGATCATCATTAGTTAATCCACAACTGATCAAGCCTAACAGGCTGATAATTATGCAAGCTTTGGTGAATAAATGGCTAAGTAGCTGATTTATCTTAATTTCCTTTAAGTGTTTTCAATATACTAAAGCAATTTAAAGGCCAAATGTTTAGATCGGGTCATTTTTACACTATGCGTCAAAAATAGTCGAATCTGATCTTTATTTACGCTTTAATATGACCATGAAGTTTTTCTTTATCCTTTTATTCACATCATTTTGCGGCCAAGCTTTTGGCCAAGTGAATTTCATGGTTGAAAAATTTCACCGCTTAAATGATCCAGGTGTTACGACTCGTTCAGAGGATCGTCTTAACTTAGACATCTTACAGGAAGGGGACTTTCTTCTTATTGATCAAGCCGAAGCCAAGTTTGATGCAAGTTTTAGACTTTATATGGATGATCAGGAAATAAATTATTCATTAAGTGAAGCCTATATTTCTAAAAGTGATGGTACCAATACTTTTACTATTGGCCGCAAGATTCTAGATTGGAATCCCAATGAAGTTTTTTGGGGCTTAAGTAATCTAAACTCCAGGCGATCTTTTTCATTACTTGATGAGAAACAAGAAGGTTTAATTGGATTCCATTGGGATCGTAAAATGGGTGATCTCGAACTTAATTTTATTTTGTCTTATGTGTTCGTACCTCAACTTAATCCTGGTCTAAAAGTTGAAAATGGAAAAGTGACTAGTAAAAGTGAATGGGTAAGAAGACCACCTGAAAGAACAATCATTAATGAGAAAGAAGTACCGATTTATTATAATTTAAATGACCCAAGTATTAAGGATGTTCTACTCAACAAGACTTTAGGTGCAAACTTAACTTGGAATTGGAGTGAAAAAGAAACGGCCGGTAAATTAAATACCTACCTTCTTTATAAACCTGAAAATAATTTAAGAGTTAATGCTGAGGCCTATTATGACCTAGATTTAAAACAGGTCACTGTGAATGCAGATCCAGTCGTCAATCACCATGGTGTTATTGGATTTGGATTAGAGCAAAAAATACCAACGATCCTAAGTGGTGAGACGACACTTCATGCTAACCTTGAAGTGATTGACCCTAATGCTAAACTTGGTAAAGACTTTGATGTTTTAGATCCAATTAAAATGAAACAACAAAATCGTGAGTTTAATTCAGACTTTTTTTCAATCAAACCAAATTATAAAAGAGAGAGTCACACAACTTTAGCTCTGACGCATAAAAACTATTACTTAGACTTTGGTTTTAATTATTTTAAATTACTTACTGAGGCATCTTCTGGTGATGACTTTTATTCTGATACTTCACGTTTTGAAAATGCTCTAGGTTTTTGGCTAAATGTAAAACCATCTGAACAGCTTAGCTGGTTAGTAAATCTTAAACATGATCTTAATCGTAAGGATATTTTACTAAAAACAAATATCTCTTATCTCTTCACTAATAACTTTATGGCCGCGGTTGGAGTTGAAATGCTACAGGCCGAAAGATCGTCATCTTTTTGGTCAAGTTACAGGGCCAATGATTCAGTCTTTTTATCAATGGGATATTCATTTTAGGGCCAATTTGGTGCCAGAATGCGCCTTGGCGTCATAAACTAGCTGTAAGGTCTTTACTTTAAGCCATTGTTTTTTCTGGGCCTATACCATTTCTTGAATGTAAGAATCTCAATTTTCATGAATTTCTCAAATTTATTTTTGAATCATCTTGATCTCCAATGATAGCAATAAAGAGTACTAAAACTGTTTGTTACTTTTTATGTTGGAGAGATCATGAAAATAATCATCACAGCTACCATGCTAATGGTTGCATTCCTGGCTGGGGGAATCGAGAGCGCTAATGCTCAACGTTGTCCACGCGGAGATTGCAACACACGTCCAAACCGTCCTACGACAAGACCTGATCGTCCTACGCGTCCAACTAGACCAGTAGAGCCGACTCGTCCAACAAGACCAACTCGTCCAGTTGAGCCAACACGTCCAACACGTCCAACACGTCCAGTTGAACCAACACGACCGACACGTCCTACAAGACCTCGTGAGCCAACACGACCAACTCCGCCAGATG
>CAYGRY010000021.1:0-38785 GCA_964352405.1 uncultured Halobacteriovorax sp. | reverse complement strand
TTTCGTCACAAGAAAGAACTGGATTGCAAAAATTCACAGAATTTCGATGTGTCAGTTGCCATAATGGCGTAGCTATTGGTGGAGGAATGTACCAAAAACTTGGTGCGGTAGAAGAGTATCCTAACAATAAAGACCTTGGATTATATGAAGTCACTAAGAACGAAGATGACAAGTATTTCTTTAAAGTGCCATCACTTAGAAATGTCACTCAGACTGGCCCATGGTTTCATGATGGTAGTCTTACTGAATTAAACGAAGTCATTAATGTTATGGGAAGATTCCAACTCGGCGTCGAACTTTCACAAGAAGACGTTAATGACATTCATGCCTTTTTAGAAAGTTTAACAGGCGAGCTACCAACAATTTAGTTATTGATAAAAAACTTACCTTTCAGTAAACGATCAGTAATGAGATAACTTACTTTATTAGCTTGGCAGTAATCAATAAACTTTTGCTGCAAAGCTTTGTCTTCAACATACTCAATTAAGAGTACATCTTTGTTAAAAGTTAGATATTTTTTATAAACAACTTCAAGACTCTTGAACCAATCACTTACAATTGGCTTTTGTGCATCTGAATAATCAAAGAAGTAGCCCTCAACTGAAAGGCCATCTATTGATGCGATAAAAATTTCTGCTAAGTCTTTATCAAGATCATTTATAATTTCCGAACCATTTTGCAGATAGATCTTAAAGGATGGATTCTTAGACTTTGCTGATTTAGAGATAGAGATGATGAGTTTAGCCATGGCACTAGCATACTTTCTTCTATCATCTTGTCTTTGATAGGCATCGACAACATCCAAATAGACTCCATCAAAGCCAATATTTATAATCTTAGATAAATAGGAATCTTCTGCTCTATAAAGAATCTCATCCCATTTTTCATCCCAAAACTTAATATCAAAAGCACCAGGCCAGTTTGGATTTTCTTTATCTAGTAAGTCTTTAGGAATTTTAGAAAAATAAGGTCTATAGCTTTCAGCCTCACCAACACTCATATAAGAGAAAATTTTATTTCTATCATTATTTTTCATGGACTGAATTTCAGATGATGTGAATGATCTTTCGCTGCTGAAATCTCTATCTACGACCCACAGGGTGTCTCTCGTCTTAGCTACTGACTTTATAAACTGGTCATCATAATTTTGTAGTTGATAGTAATGAGTCAAATGTTCCTTATTGTTAAAAAAAGAGCAACTCGTAAATAAGGTTAAAAGTAATATTCTCATTATCTTTCTACCGGCTGAGACATAAAGGTAAAGAAATTAAGCTGATTCACATGCTTGCCCAAAGCTCTTAAAGATAGCATTAACACAATAAATGAGCTGATAAGATAGCCCATGCCATGGTAGCGAAAGTTTAACTTAGTTGAGGCGTAAGTTAGCACAAGATTTAAAACAAAGAATAATAAATAGTGAAAGACGACTTTCTTCTCATTTAAAAAATATAATAAAATAATATTACAGATAAGAAATAATGCCTGAAGAAAAGCTCCAATTACACCGTATTTAAAAATGGAAACAACCATTGAAGGAAGATAGAGGACATCCATGATCTCTTCTGCAAAAAACCATACAAGTAAAGTAATACCTAGTTGAATTTTAATAAGGTTCATTAATGTTCTTTGAATACTGTAAACGATATCTTCAATATTCTCATTTAAAATATTAAGATTATTCTTTTCTTCAATGCTATGAAAATAAAAGGAGTAATACTTGTAAAAGTTCGTTTCAACTTGGACCAAGAAAATCGCAAGAGAAGGAACAATGGTTATATAAGAGAAGAACATGGCAGTATCATAATAACGATTGGTATAGAAGAAGCTCATGACCTGTTCACCTTCAGGGCCTCCCCAAAAGATAATTTTATCGACCCAAATACCAAGGTAATAAAAGAGTCCTGCAAAAATCAGAGGTCTACACTTTTTAAAGTATTTTAGAAACTCAAAACTTAGATAATCTAAACCTTTAAACTCTTTAAAAACGCAGATTGAAAGACATAAAGCAATAATATATTGACCGAAACAATAACCAATCACATATCCCGTTAATCCGTAATCTTTGCCAACATAGAAGCATCCTAGTACAGAAATAATCGCCCCAATAATAAAGCTCAATACGACTTGGTGATAGTTTTTGGCGGCTGTCAAAAACATCATACTTATCCAGATAATCAAAACCGAGCAGAAAAACATTGTTGCAGTGACTTTTATCGTAAATGTAAGGTCAGGAAAAAAGGCATAAAAACCAGCACAAAGTGAAGTTCCTAAAATACAACTTGCTATAACCAGCATGAAGTATAGGCTTTTAAAAGTTGAATTATCATTTTTATAAAGTTGATCTGCAATATATCTCGTTATGGGCATCTCTATTGCACCAAAAATAATTAAGCTAGCCGCATAAGAGTAACAAATCATGGATTTTAGAATAAACAAATCTGTAACTTGGATATTCATTTGAGCGTAGAGAGAAATAAAAGCAATGGTTAAAACGGATATTAACCAAGGACCTGCTGAAATAAGAACAGAATAAAGAGTTCCCTTAGCATTTTCAACAAGATCGTCTTTATAAAAGTATTTTTGTAGTTTAAATCCTATTCCGGCCATTTAAATATCATCCATAAAATAAGATTGGTATAAATCAACATAGTTTTGAATAGTATACTTCTCTTGATAAAGCTCTAAGTAGCGTTTGTAAGCATTTTCTCCATACTTAATCCGTAAAGAATCATCGCTTAACAAGGCAATCATCTTATCGGCGAGCAGATTAGGCATACCAAAGGGAACCACATAGCCTGCCTGACCAAGCGCCTTGTCCGCAACTGTGGATCCTTCAATGAGTTCTCTACAACTACCTACATCTGTCGTGACGGCAGGAATCTTAAAGCAAAAACCTTCAAGAAGAACCAATGGCTGGCCTTCAGAGATACTTGATAAAATCAACAGATCTATAGAAGGGTAGTAGTATTTTAAATTCACTTTTTCTGTGAAGATTATGACTTCTTCTAAACCGAGTTGGTTAATCAACATTTTGCAATCACTAAAATAATCTAAATCCTCATCAGTAGGACCTAGGATAAGAAACTCAACATCTATTAATTGCCCATGAACTTTAGAGACCGCTTTAATAAAGGTCTTAATGTCTTTAACCGGAACAACACGACCGACTAGCCCAACCGTTAATCTTTTCGTTTTCTTGTAAAACAGTTTCTCATCTAAGTCTTTCTTGAGTTTACTCTCATTGATTCCATTTGGAATAATATCTATCTTATTAGGGTTTGCACCAAGGCGAACCTGAAAGTCCTTATTCCCTTGATAGAGGGTTGTTATACGATCAGCATAATTGTAGGAAAGCTCTCCAAGACGATAGAATTTGTTAAGCCACCATTGTTTAAAGTATGAAAGTTTGTTCTTAGCTATAATGTCATTTTTATTACTATAGATCCATTCACTTTGAGAGATCTCAATTTTACGCTCATTTGTATAGATTCCATGTTCCGTTAATATATAACTTCCTTTGGCATCAATTTTGGCGAGGCAACCTAAAAGACCTGCATAGCCAGTACATAAAGAGTGGTAAATATTAGAGTTTGGAAGCTCAATTGAAAGAATTTTAAAAATTGGTATATTTGAAAAACGCCAATTATAGAAGAAATCTATAAAAGAAGGGGCGTCATCAAAGTTAAAAGAGTCTTCGTATAACTCCATTAGAATATTCCAAATCTCCTTAGAAAAAAACAGATTACTAGGATCAAACGTTCTGGTTTTTTTCTTAAAAAAGGTTTTATAAAGTTCTTCAACTTCACCTTTTTTATCAAAAAGAATGCTGGAGCGAATAACTTCAATTTGTTTCTTAGAAAGTCCTATTAACTTTGGCTCCCTTGAGACGAGCAAATCATTGTCAAAAAGAAAAACTTCATGGATTGAACGAACATTTGCAGGAATTGTATATTTGTAGTTTTGGTTATTCTCTTTTGTATTTCCAATATAAACTATATCGTACTCAATTTCAGGCGTTTCCTCGATAAGTTGGTGAGCACATGACGACACCCCACCTGTAATATAAGGATAAGTCCCTTCTAATAATAAACAGACATCACTCATAACACTGAATCCATATATTTATTTAAATAGCCTTCAAGGCCAAACTTCATGATTTTTGAATAACGAGTAATAATAAAATCCTTATCACTACTACGTTGTTTCATAAGCAAATATTTTAAAAGAATAGGCTTTATCTCATCATTTATTAAAAATAGACGTTTCAACTTTTTATCAGCTTTAGGCGAAAGAATCACACCGTTATTCAATGCAACAGCTGCAATAGCACAGCACAGTTCAGCATCCCTTTCAAACAGAATTATTGAGGAAATTTTCTCACTCAAAGCCTGATTTTTTGTGGTGATATAGTGTTCAACTGAATCGTTTCTATTCTCTCTAAGATAGAGCATGATATTTTTTAACAGTTCTTCTGAAACAAGGTATGGATTAAGGCCATCATAGACCATTCCAGGCATGACAGAAATAATCTCAAACTCTAAACTTTCTGAACTTCTATACAAAATTGATCTTAGAACAGAAAGCAGTGTGTTTTTAAGATAAGCATCTTCTGTATTTGAATACATATCTACTAAATTTAAAATTGATTTTTTGTTATTAATATACTTAAAACAAGATATAGCTCTGTAGCGATTATCAATATTATCTGACTGAACAACTAAAGTTAGATAATTGCAAAGTGTAGTTACATGTTCTTTATAATCAGAGATTTTAGAAAGGTATGTAATATATATTTGATGCTGTGCTAAGCTAAAATCTAGGCTATCTGGTGGCAATTCACTAATATGCGTGGAATTGCTTTTTAGTCTTAACTTAAGCAAAGAGTCATAAGCATATAATTTAAAACTATTGTCTTCAATATTACTAAAAGCAATATCTCTAAGAAGATTCTCTGTTTTTGGTGTTAAGTATGATGAAAGCAGATTAATACAAAAAGCTACAAATAATTTATCAGTTTCATGATTAATACATGTATGTAAGTATTCTTCAATCTCTGAAGAGTTAAATGAGTCGAGAAGAACTGCAAACTGGCATTTTTGTTCAATTTTAAATTTCTTAAATAAAGAGATCAATAACTCGGACTTATTATTCAGAGCTAAAATTTCTAATGAATGCTCCGTTTCAAGTCTAATAAAACTGTCATCGTTATCAGTGTAAATTTTTATTAAAAAAGTAAATGCCGACTTAGAAGTAAGCTCACCCAATTGCTTAATAATCTGGATTTTAACTGACTTAGACTCAGTTTTATAAAATAAATCCTTTAAATATTTTAATGAAAAGTTTCCTATAAGCTTGCGAACAGAAAGAATCGATTCCAACTGGGTGGTTTTATCCAGCGAATATAAGTATGGGACAATCTTAAAGCCATCAAAGAAACTACCAGTAAAGCCAAGGGCTTTTATAGCTTCAACTTGCAGGCCTGAATCAGACCTAACAAGGTAGTCGTCAATAAAGCGATTTCCTCTGCGATCGTTAAGTCTTCTAAAAGCTTTGATTGTATCTAAAATTAACTCTGAATTATTAGTTTCAAAATTTATAACTAGAAGGTTAGATAATTGTGCAAACTTATTTTTGCTAATTATTTTAGTCATGATTAATCGACTATTTAGGTCAAAATCATTCCAAGATGATTTAATTAAAAAAGATTTAAAGTGATTGAAGACAGCTGGATTCATAAAAAAACTATCAATATGATCAAGCGCAAGCTTACTAGTACTCGTTCTTTCTTTAGTTACGAATTTGAATAAATTTAACAAAGCCCATTTTGTATTTCGCTCATGGACCTCATTTAATATATCGTTCAAAAGGTTAATTAAAAATGGATACAGATCAGATTTTTCATTTTCAAAAACAAATCTTACAAATGAAGCAAGAAAATCAACATCCCTTGAGTTAAGTAAAGACTTAGAAACTTCTGCTCGAACCGAATAATGAGGTGAAGCAAGATCTTCAAAATTTATTTTAAACATTTCCAAGCCCCTTCCAAAACAAAGAAGAAACTAGAATCTTATTATATTTAACTTTTTTAAGATTCAGCTGAGAAATGAAACTTTGCAGCTGATCAAAATCTCTCAAAGCAAAGGCGGCCTCAGCGGCAAAGAAAAGAATTTTATTCTTTTCGTTATCTTCTACATTAAGCTGTAAAGCTTTATGAGATAAATCAAGAAGTTCTTCATATTTTTCCTGCTGAGTAAAAATATAAGCAAGCTTAAGGAAAACGAAATGATTTTCTGGATGATACATTAAGACATAGTTTAAATCAGCCAGTGCTTTATTTAAAAAATAGTCCGTGACCGTCTCGTCAAGAATTCCAGAAGATGCTAACTGAGAATAAATTTCAGAGCGAAGAAGGTAGTTATCTGTAACTAATGGATGTTTACTTATAAGACCTGAAACTTGTTCTAATTCAAGCATAAACTTCTTTTCTATCTTATCTAAAGCATTGTTCGCCATATAACGAACGTCATACTGATCATCTTGCAATGCTATTTTAAGCAGTTCTATGGAAGATTTATCTTTTGCGTAAGACAACTTTATACAAGCATCGATCTTGAGTTCAGGATTATTTCCATTAAAAATATCTAAATAAGGCTCTAGTTTTGAGATATCTGCATCAGGCTTAGTTGTCTTCTGACTTAGCAAATTGTTTTGAATTTGTAGAATATTTGACTCAAAGTCCTTAAGGTAAAAATTCTCTTCAGTAACTTCATCATCAGATCTTTTAAAAAACAAATTTAGAACAGTGATCAAAAAAACGGATAAAATTCCGTAAAAAGGCAAACACAAATCTAAGACGACAAGACACAAGCGCCATGTTTTATTTCTAATAAATTGCTTTAGTAAATAATAAAAAGAAATACTAAAAACTGGAGTTATGAGTAGTGCATAAGTATACAATGCCAATCTCCCTACAAGTAACTCGTAAGAGAGAAACAACTTAACAAAAACTATGGCAACTAAAAGAAGCTTAAGCATCAAGCTCACCAATAATCTTATGCTCGACACAGGCCTCTTTGAGACCAGAGGTCGTTATTTTTACTGACAACAAGCTTTCCAATTTTTCTGTAGCATGATGAGAACTTAAGGCCGCAAGAAGCTTTTGACGTAAAATTTCGATTTGCTCTTTGTCTGTGAAGGGAACAAGTAAACAGAATGATTTATCATCAACACCTTCAGTAATGACATCCGTTTTCCTTGTATTCGCTTTTAAAACCTGGGCAACAAACTTACGAATAGAATCATTTCGATCCAGTTCTGAGAGAATTTCAATTGTTAATAGAAAGTGTTCAATTTTATATCTTTTAGCAGCCTCATAATCTTCAACGATTTTCTCTCTAAAATACTGATAAGTATAAACCTCAATTTGGTTATTAAAAATGGAGTTAGTTGTGAGAAGAGAAAACTTATGAGCATAAGCTAGTGAGCGCTCAAACCATTGAGTTAATATTTCTAATAAAGCAAAATTACTCGGGACATAATCTAAAAACGGGACATCATAGACAACCATAATGCCGTACAGATCTTCATTTAGATAAACAGGAGAACATAATAACGATTGCTCTTTATCAGTTGGGAGATAGTCATTAGATTTATAAAGATCTCTTATGCTAACCGTTCCACGTGTGTCCAAACACAGTTGAATGAGTTCATCTCCAGGATTTTCAATGTGAATTGAATCTCTAAGCTTCTTAGAGCCATTATGCTTTAACAATGACAACATCTCACTATTTTCTTCTAGCCTGTAGAACCCCGCAACTTTTGCATTGACTTCGTTTTGAATACTATCAAAGTAAAAATCTATAAGTTCATGTGGTTTGAGGCTTTGAAAGCCTCTAGTAAGCGACATGACACTTTTAAAAGTATCTAGTTTATTTAATAGTTTCTTCTTTAAGTCATAGTTATCAGCACTTAAATCCTTCACTTTTTTAAGTAGGACATCACTACTTGTAGTCGTCTCACGAAGTTCCTCTTCAGTGGTCCTGATATGTAGAACAGAGCGAGTTTTAAGCTCACCTAGAATTACGCTTATGAGAATCATCAATATTGGTAGAGTTAAGTAATCAAGTGAAAAAATTGTATCGACACTTTGATAATCAGTTTGAAAATGAACTAACCCTAAATAAGCACAACTTGCGGCAAGTGAAAAATTTAGCGCAAAAGTAAAGCCATAAAAAGAAGACAGTACAATCGAGGCTACGATATAGGGATGTGGTGTTATTTTATAAAAAGCAATATTCTCAGGCGAAAAAACAACGCCAGATGCTATCAAAGTAAATAACGCTAGCAAAAATGAGATCGTCTTTTGTGTACGAGTTGCTTCAAAAGTACTTTTAGTCATTGTCTTTCCAGCCCTCGAAACTTCCGAAGTAATGAAACTGGAAGAATCGGCTTTGTAATAGTTTTTATACGAAATTGAGAAACAATATTTTTCTCAGATTTTGACAAAGGTTTCGATACGATCAAAAAAATGCCGGAATCTTTCCATCTCGAATCGTTGGTCATGTCGATCGCTTTTTCCAGTCCATGACATGAAAAAGCTAATTGATCTATAAAAACATAATCATATACTTTCTCTGTCTGAGGAGGCATTTCATCTTGAAAGACGTTAATCGTATAACCTAGAGATGATAGACCAAGATTAAAATTAAATATTTCTTCAGAAATATTAGTATTCGTTGAATTTAAAAGTAGTGCGACACTATTCATTAAAAATACCACTTATTATAACCGATATAAATATTAAAAAATTGATTCAAATCTTGATAAATCGACTGATCTAATTCAACTCTGAATTCAAAATCTTGATTTTCATCAATGTACCAATTGGTAATATTAGAATAATTAAAATAAACACCAGTACCAACATCATCAGTCGTCGATAGACCTAGGCATCCGGTCGAACGGTTTGACAGTGAGTTAGAAGATTCAAAATCTCTCATTTTGTGCCAGTACGCTCCGTTAATACATTGAATTGATATAAAGTCTGGCAAGAGTGTTTTTATAAGCGTTTGACTCGATAAAGTTTGCAATTGGTAGGCAAATGGTCCAGCTGAAAATCTATTCGAAAATGCGTGATCCCATCCAAGCGATGCTCGAGCATATTGATGACTTTCATTTCCTTTAAATATCTCATAGTCTAGAAAGCCAATAGAGAAATTATAAGTATTCCTGGAGCTCGTAGAATAGCTCAAACTCAAATCAGCATTTGAGACCGTTGGAAGCTGAGACAAATTCATCGAATTTAATTCGTAAACTTGCTTTCTATAATTCACATCAAGATTAAGATTTACGTTTTTAGTTAAGGCTTTAAATCCTGCCAATCCCGCATTCAGTTGATTATTATTCTTTAAATTTTTTCCTAAATACAGGTTAAGGAAATAGCTGTCATTTTTTTCTAGATTTATATGAAGCTTGAGATCATCAATGAAGTCAGAAGTATAGAAAGGGTTTTGTAGAGAATATGAGACACCAAACGAAAAAGGATAGAAGTTCTTCAAGATTTTTGCGTCATAATCCCAAAAACTTAAGCCATTAAATTTTTCAGAAAATAAATGAATATAAGTTGTGAAATACCAAGCGCGTTGTTTTTTAAAGTTATTTTCAGCAAGAAACGCTTGTCTTTTAAGCTCTCTTAAATCTGTATCATTTTCATTTTTAGACTCTAGATTTTTGATTAGATTATTTGCAGCTTCAAAGTCTTTAGCCTTTAAGTAATAGTAACCAAGACTTATTCTCGCGTATTTATTAGTTTTGTCTTTTTTCAAATAATTTTGAATCAGCTCAATGGCCAACTCGGGTTTGTCATTCTGATCAAAACATCTCGATTTTAGCTCAATATACGAATAGTTCTTCCTGTTTTTATTAAGATCTTGGAGTTCATCGCAAATTTTATCCGCAAGCTCTGGGTCCGTTACTCTGTAAACAGCTTCTTTACGGTTGAGTAGATCAAAATCATTTTTTAAATCAGGTAGAAGTATTAATGCTTCCTTGGCCTCTGTGTACTGACGATCTTGAATATAATGATCTACTATAAACAGAACTGCATCTCGGTCCTGATTATTAATTTCTAAAACTTTTTTGAATTCAATAAGAGCCTTATCTTCTTGTTTTAAATCCAGATAGGAGTAAGCCAGCTCAACCCGAATTTGTGTATCTAACGGGTAGCGCTCTACAAAACGAATGAGCTCTTTATGACGCTCTTTTTTATCTCCTATTTTTTCTAGGAGAAATAGTATTTTTTTCTGAGTGTTTTTAATTCGAGTTCTATTTCGTGATATTGGAGTTGGGCCATTTAAAAGAGCATAGTATTCGCTTTCGAAAATATAGCGATACGATTGACTTGGGCGTTCTTTTTTCTCTAGGATCTTCAACAATTTATACTGAAGCCTGAGGGCCTTTTTATTCTCACCCAATTCTTCATAGACGTCAGCAAGAGCCTCAATGACCTCTGTATTCCTAGGAGATAAACTATAAGCCTTTTCAAGATGTCTCGAAGCATCTTTCAACATTCCCATCAAGCGATAGATATCTCCGCTTCTATAAAGGTCTCTATACCTAGTAGATGAATAGATCTTTTCAAGAAGTGAGGTTAATTTATTTGTTTCTTTATATTTATACAAAAGTACAGCTGCAGATAAAGCAATTTCATATTCACTAGGAACAACGGTGAAAATTTCTGAATACAGATCCTTTAGTATCACTTCATCATTCTGTCTTTGATGAAGATCTATAATCTTTTCGTAGGTTCTTAGGTTGTCTGCATAGAATGATGCAGATGGAATAATTTGAGTTGAATTATATTGATGAAAGCTCACATCATCGCTCAGATACTTTTTGTAAGCGATAATAGATTGATGAATCTTTCCTTCAGCTTCAAAGCTCTGCGCTTGAAGAAGTTTAAACCTTCTTGAGTGTACGCCTAATTTTGTGATCTTATCGGTAAGTTCGATAACTTTAGGGAAATTACTTGAGGAGACATAGTACTCTAATGTACTCAAAAGATATTGAATTTTGTCAGTTTGACCCAAAAGTTCGGCAAGTCTATCAGCATCATCATAACGTCTTAGCCATCGGTAGCCTTGAGCTATCTCAGATAAAAGCTCATTCTTTGCTTCTCCGTTATAAAGTGCTGCTAGACGCTCTTTTGTTTTAAGGCCTTCATAAGGCATATTATTCCAATCATAAAGTTTAGCTAATTCAAGAAGTTCATTCTCATTTCTGGAAAGAACATCACAAACCTTGTTTTGCATTTGCAAGGCTTTTTGAACTTCACCTTGCACTAGGAAGTAGTCACGTAACTGCTTTAAAATTTTTGGAGAGTTTGAGTCAAGCGCGTTAGATTTATTATAATATTCAAGCGCTAGATCATATTTAAAGCTTTTAAAATAAATCTCGCCTAACTTCGAATTGGAAGGAACGGACAAAACAGTCAGCATCACAATAATTGTAATAAACAATGCCAATAATTTTGTATCGATAATGGTCATTGCATTAACTCTAAGGTCAAATCAATTTCTAAAGACTTAAATTCTAGAGTTGCAAATTCATCATCGTAAACAATTGAGCTAATTTGTTCATTATTAAGGAATTTTCTATTTTTCCCAACAAAAAATTTCATTCTTTTATTTTTTAAACTTTTACCTTTTAAAATAATTCTTTCTTTCTTTAAGGAGGCTTCCTCAAAAACAAAATCACTCCAAACCATATGTAATTGATTCGGTTTCGTTTTAGAAAGAGTTAACACTGATTCAGTTTTAGAACCTAAAAAGAGATAAAGACTATCGTTAATAAAACGATGCCCAATGATATTGCCGGATCTTTTGTAGTCGGGATAATAATCTTTTGAATCAATTCTTAACGTTTTTAAATTATCTGTATCCGAAATTTTATAACCGTCTTCTATCTTTGCAAATTTTGACGTCATAAATCCATCAATAATATCTGGATAAGTAGACGTGAAAATTGGCAGATATTCTTGGTTTTTTGTCCAGTCATAGACTGCAAGCAAGGCATTAAGAGAGGAGCGTTTTTCAGCAGAGTAAAAATGGTAGTAAATATTGATTGGCTTCATTCTTACCGGAAACTCTGTATTTTCAAAAGTTTCAATGACATCTGAAAAGCCAGAATATGGCCCGGTCCAATTGTTCGTATAGAGAATCTCATTTGTATTACTTGAATAGTATTGAATCATCCCATCGATAGAGCGATACAAAGGCATGAGGTGGGAATAGGAAGGAAACTTCTTATCAAACCTTGAGTCCCCTCCATTCATATTCTTAAAATTATACTTTTTAATTACCTGCATAGCCTCTTTTGAAGGAACGCATGAGCCTGACCAAAGCATAAAATTTGACTGCTTATCTTTTGGTGCAATTTCATCATTGATAAAATCAAGAGAACCTTTTATTTCTCTTTCGAAATTTAATTCCTTATCTTTAGGCTGATAAGCAAGGATTGGTCCGCCTTTATATAAACTAGGGTTATCGAGATAAGCATCAATTTCATATTGAGGCGGTTTCTTCTCCCAACTTAGTGGGTGAAAGTAGGTATGAGATGCAATCTCAACATAACTTTTTGCAGCCATCTTTTTAGCTACATTTATATAATTTGTTTTTCCTAAATACTTTAAATCCATTTCTGCAGCGATAAATGATATTGTTATTGGGATTCTATATTTCTCAAGAACTTCATTTAATAGAACTTCTCCAGAGGTACTTGTTCTATCAATGTCACTGATATTGATAAAAGCATCTCCATCAACATGGCTATAAAGTATTCTCTTGCCATTGATCGTTGTTGTATCTGGAATTGGTGCAATTGGATCTTCTAACAACCATTTCATCATAAAAAAGGGGTTAACTCTCCACTGAGTAAAACCTTTTAACGGATTGTTAAAAATATCTAAACCTGCATAAACCATAAAAAAGGAATCGTTGTACACAATTGCAGGTGATTCGCGTCCGTTGATTGTATCCTTAATATTAACTAGGACTTTGTTTTTAGGACTTAAGCTTTTAAAAACCTTAACTGCTGGAACCTCAAATTTAAAATCTCTTTCAAATTCAACATTTTTTGTGTCACCTAAAATGATCGTCTTCAGTCCAAGCGGGCTCTCGTATTGAATATCTTCAAATTCTAGATCAACTAGCTTAAGTGTTTCATTGATATCTTTAAGGTCATAGTTCTTATCATTTTCGTCATAGTAAATTCCCATTTGACCTAACGAGAGAACTTTCTTTTTTGAATTAAACCATTCGCGATAAAGCGCTCGAATAGATTTCACATTACTTGTTTCATCATCAGAAAACCATGTGATTAAAGCGTAATACCTTTTAGGATCAACTGACTTTGGTGAAAAACTTTTATCGTGAATATCAAAATAAGTAGCTTTGAAACCGTAATGATTTAATAAAACTTCTAATTTTCGATGAACTAAACTTTGCGTGTAAGAAGTTGAATCGAGTTCTGAATGATCCCAAAGTACGGCGACATCACGCTCATTGGCACGAAGGTTCCAATTATATGATAGAACCGTCAAAACAACGGCGATAAGAATACGCATAAACCCTTTATCTTCAATACTTTATCCTTCCTTTTTAACAAAAAATTATTGTGATGAAAAAGCAATAATTGAAGTTTTAAAGAGTATAAAGAAAAGATTACATATTCCCTCGGTTACTCATTGTTTAAGACTTATAAGCCGGTGTATTAAGGGAAAAAATTAATTTGGAATTAATATGAGCAAAATTGCTTTAGTTTTCGTTATACTTTTTGGGTTTAAGGCTCACGCACAAAATCCAATTTATAGCACTTCAACTTCTACCTATGTTGAAGGCAGCCATTTTCATAGGATTGTCAGTCTTACGCCGAACAAAACTAATGACTTAGATTGCCCTACTGTTGACCAAGAAGTTGATGAAAATGACGGCTACCAAATGGAAGTAGAGAAGTCATATTCTGGTTCATTTATGTACGCTAATAGCTGGTGGTTCCCAGAGCAAACTCAGTGGGCAGTGGTTGGGCTTGGGCCAACAGTAAGTCGCTATGTCATCTTTATGGGCAAGGCTACTGGTGAAGATGCGATTAAAAATTTTAAAAAGCGTAATATTCCTTTAAAAGCACAGCAATTAGAGTCTTGGAACTCTGGTGATGCAGTTTTTTGGAACTCCGAAGGGGGAGTAGCTTTAGGTGTAGGAACTGGTATTTCTCCTTTTCACGTCGGAGCTAAGTATACAATTAAGGGAAGTTGGGCCCATTATGTCGAGAAGGTTGGCCCAAACAAGGTCTTTGCAAGTTTAATTAATCGAAGCGTCCAATCGGTTTCTGTATCTGCTGGTGTTTTATATGTAGGTGGAGGCTTAGATCGAATTAAAGAAAGCATTAAGTCTCGTTCATATGAAATAAATATTGTTGATGAGGCTCATGAAATCGCTTACAGAAAGTTTCTTCGAGGTGATGAAGACGCATTAAAAGAGCTAATCGCTGAAGGTAGTACAAATATTACTCCAATCGAAGTGATTCGCGCTAAAGGCAATGCAAGAGAACTTGCCATTGGTATTGCAACTCCGATTTATCCACTACTTTCTTGGAGAACCTCAATGAATACTTCTAACAAAATGGAACATGGTGAAGCATCATGGGGAACTGTTAGAGATAAGTATTGGGGTCTCTATAGCTGGCAAACTAAGTACCGTGCCGTCTTTTTAGACTATAGACGATTTAAGCAATTTCTAGCCGGAACACAATTCTCAAAACAACCAAATTACGATAATGGTGGCTTTAATGATGTTCAGACTTATTTTGGAAGTCTTGAGTATATTTTTGAAGCCGATCACGGTCGTGAAGGTCGTCTAGGAAATCAGTTAGAAAAGTTTCAAAAAGCCACTGGTCTATTTCAGTATTGCGCTAATATTCCAGATATTAAATCTACTCTTCGTTACCATAACATTTCGCATAAAATGACTTTCTCACAGACATTTATTCGTAAGTTGCTTGAAAGATCAGCTTCAGTTGCAAGTGATAACTCATATCTAGAAAGTAAAATACAAGATACTGTCGCAAAAATGATTCAAAATGATCAAGCTCAACTCTGTGGAAAAAAAGACGTTAGTGAATGCACAGACAAATTAGTAAAGGAAGGATCTAAGGATCTTGAAGGCCTTAGCAAGAAAATGATCGATCTAGGTAAGGAATCAATTAATACCTTAGGGATGGCTAAAGAATTCTCGCTTGTGGGCAAAGCCATCACACAAAGCCCAATCCTTTATCGTATGTTTTACGAAGAAGGAAAGGGTTGCGGTATGAATGTTCAGTTTGAAATCAGTGGACGAAAAATCAGTCGCATATTAAAAAATGAAGAGTATCCTGAAAGTGAAAACTGCTTTCTTTAATATTTTACTGAACAACCGTAAGCTTTAGTTTCTGCTATCTTAATTTCTTGTCCTGCTAATTTTTCATCTAATGCCATGGCCACATAAGACTGCGCCTTGGCAATATCGTCTTTATCGGCAGAAGGTATACTGTCGATAGCTCCCTGGTAAACGACATTCCCTTGTTCATCTATAATGAACATATGAGGCGTTGTCTTAGCTCCATACTTTCGACCGACTTCACCATTAGGGTCGAGTAAGATATGAGTAGCTTTTGAGGAGTATTGTTGTTTTTCTCTAAAAGCTCCTGATGCATCCACATGTCCTTGCTTGCCTTCGGCTGAACTAACGATTGAAAGCCAAACAACACCTTGATCGGTATACTTTTGCTGAATAGCTTGCATGTTTCCAGAGTCATAATGCTTTCGAACAAAAGGACATCCGTGATTAAGCCATTCTAAAACAATTGTTTTGCCTAGGTATTTTTCCAAGCCATAGAATTTTCCATCTTCTGCTTTTAGGTTAAATTTAGGAGCCTGATCAGCGTTATCGATTGCCGCCAAAACATTTAAGCTAAAAACCATTATTAATACCAAGATGCTTTTTTGAATCATATTCTTCTCCGTTTAGTGGGCTATTCTAGGAAAGTAATCTGGAATTTTTTTAATCATTAATTTGGCACAATCCTGCCAAGAGTCTTGCTCTAGAAGAGATTGCTTAAACTCTCCAGAGAAGCGAACCAAGCTTAAGACAAATATAATGAGTTGCTC
This sequence comes from uncultured Halobacteriovorax sp., assembly GCA_964352405.1. Taxonomy (GTDB): domain Bacteria; phylum Bdellovibrionota; class Bacteriovoracia; order Bacteriovoracales; family Bacteriovoracaceae; genus UBA4207. The sequence goes on along the minus strand of CAYGRY010000021.1, from coordinate 22,587 downwards.
TAAGTCTAAAGGTTGAATCTGACGATGGATTGTCATCGACGCATTGGCATCAATAGAGTTCACAAGCAACATTAAGTCTGCTTTAAGTTCATCAAGCAGTTTTGATTCATCAGAGTTATTAGCAACTAGCGGAATGTTTCGAACGGTCCCAAGATAAAAAGGAAGTGTTTGCGTAAGCTCTATAAGTTCAACTTTCGAATTGACGTGTAGATCGATTAAAATCCTTTCATCCGCAAGCCTTTCTTTGATTGTAATTGGGCCACAGCCAAAAACAGAGTGAGGCTGGTATAGGTCTTGATTTCTTTTAAGCGGATTCTCACCAGACTTAAACTCTGCTTTATGGATAGTTTCTTTAGCCAAACTAACACCTAATAGATAATCGTTAGCTTCAATTTCATGAATCATTTTCCTATAACGAGGTTCAAAAATCTGTAGCGCAAGGGTCTCACCAGGCAGCACTGCAATATCTTGCAGCGGGAAAATAGCAACTTTACGATTAAACTCAGAGTTCATGCTTACAGAGTAGACCTAAACCTAAAGCTAAACAATGAGACTAATCTTCAACATTAAAACCGTTTTGCTCGGCTATTCTGACAATTTCTTAATTCTGACAAGTTTGATTGCTGCTATAAGGCATCATTGATAGAGTTTTTAGCTATGAAATTTTTAAAATCAATACTTGTTTTCTTTGTCTTCTCGACATCTCTTTTTGCCTCTAGCCCAATTGATATGGGGTCTGATTGTGGATTTGCACTCAATAAGATTCCATTTTCAAAGCAAGAAGCAGTCTCGTCTAATACGATGGAGATGGCTAGGGAAGCATTTATTCAATGTCTTTCAAGTTATTTAACCATTGAAACAGTTAGTCCAATTGGTGATGAGCACCTTGCAGTCGATTTTCTTTTTGAAGCGATTAAGGTTTTAGGTTGGCCGGTTAAGAGATTTGAAACTCCAAACTTAGTAGAGGGTTTAACACGACCTAGATCTAATTTGATTGCGACTTTACCTGCAAATGGTTCTGCCCAATACGATTGGTCCAAGTTACCCGAAGCTCGCTCTGTTCTTTTAAATCACCATATGGATGTTGTCGGTGTTATCCCTGAGCAATGGGAATCACCTGAGTTAACTTTTTCAGGAAAGGTTGCTCCTTCAATTGAGTTCCCAAATAAGCAATATATCTGGGGACGCGGCGCCCTTGATATGAAGGGGATTGGCGTCCTGCAATTGGTCTCAATGGTCATCATTGAGCGCCTTGGCTGGCCTCGTAATAAAGATATCCATTTTCTTGCGGTCTCAGATGAAGAGCAGGCTAGTAGTGGTGCCATAGGAACCGTTAAAGAAATGGCAAAAGGAAAAAGTCTATACGCCCTCACTAAGGCTGCTTTAATGCTCAACGAAAGTGGTGGCGCTTCAATGGATTTACCAAAGGATGGAGTTAACCTTCATTTGATAGGTGTTGAAGAAAAAGGTGCAGCATGGATGAAGCTCAAAGAAAGAGATCCTATGACTCTTCTTTCAAATTTAGCTCAATTAAGAACTTTAGATATTTATAAGCAGATCAAAAATGATAAAGGTGCTTTTAAAAGATCTGACTGTTCGCTAGTCAAGCTTGTTACACCTGGTTCAAAGGTCAATGTTGTCGCTAGTAAATTAGAATTTACTATCGACTGTAATGATGACGTTCAAGAAGACTTCTTTAAGCGTGTTTTTACTGATGGTTTTGACGCGATAACGTTTGAACAATCCAGTCTACAAGATAAACATAAAATTGTTTTAGCGACGAAAAGTTCGTCTCATGGATCGATTGGTCTATCTCAATCTGTTTTAGAGGTATTTGCTGTAGGTATGCATCGATTAGGATTTGTAGAACTTCCAAAAAAGCAGCCTAAAAAAGCAGACTTTTATAAAGAGACACAAACAAACGTTATTCAAAGATTTATCAAAAATCTTGGATCAGTGAATCTGCCAATTTCAATTTTGCGAAAGCTGCAATGGATCCCTTTCATGAAGAGATTCATGCTTAGACAAGTTGCTAATGCATTTGAAATTGATGGTCTGTTTAGAACCACGTGTCAATTTACCGCGCTCAATAGTGATCTCGACGGCGCTGAAGCTTTGCTTGATTGTCGATTACTTCATACCGCCAAAGGACCTGACTCCATTGAAAACTTTTTTCAAGATGTTAAAACCTTTATTGGTAATGACAATTTAATCATCGAGCCAATTATTGGCTGGAATGTAAGCTCATCTCCAATTGAGGGTGAAGAGTATGACATAATTGTCTCAACACTCAATAAGCTAGACCCAAAAGCTTTAGTCACTCCCTATTTATTTCCTGCTGGAACAGATAATAAGTTTTTTAGAGATCCAGTGACTGCTGGTGAACCAAGTGTTCTTCCCATTCCAAGCTATGGCTTTTTTCCAGTCTTTCTTGATAGTGAAATGGTCGCAAGTATGCATGGAAGTAACGAAAAATTTCCAGTTGATCAGGTCGCCCCTGGATTATTTAAGTACACTCATGTTTTACGCGAGCTTATAGCAAAAGAATGAGCTTCACCCTTGTCTTGCTACATTTCATTTGAGATTCTAAGTTAGTAAAATCAAATGAAAACCTAGGTGCAAAGACTTGCGTAAACTTCTATATGTTTTTCTCGCTATTTTAAGCTTCAATCAAGCCCAGGCAGCCTGTACATCAAAAAGAGACACCATCAGAAAAGTTGAAGCAGAGAAATCTGCATTACTTCAACTTAATTCTAAACTAGCTCTTTTGCTAGATGGTCAGTGGAGCGGCTCCGATGACATTAGCAGTCTTTTCACTACTAATATATCAACCAATGAAGAACAAAAACTGAGAATCGAAGAAATTGAAAAAGGACTAAGTTCAACTCCCTATAAGATATCTCAATATCAAACTTTCTACGATTGCTTAGAGCAGTACAATCTTACAGATTTATTAAATGCCTTTTCGGCCCTTAGCTATGAAGTAGACAAAAAACGTTATTTCTATTTAACCATGCCTTCAGATGTTCAAGGGATTTTACTAGATCCTGCCAAACCGATAACTCCTGTTTATGAAGACATTAAACAATTACAAGAGCGAATACTCATTATTAGACAAGAGTTACCAAAACTTGCAGAGCAAGAAATCGAACTAATAAAAGATATTATCAAAAGATTGGAATCAAGCTTAGAAACCAGCTCAACCTTACTCCAGCTAAACTACGAATTCAAAGTAAGCAATTACTCACCCTTGCTATACAATAAAGCAAATCAACTTTGGCAAAGAATTGTTGATAAAACTTTTCATACCCTAAACACACCAGAGCTAAATTTTCCTGAAGATCATCTTTATCCTGAAAGAGAAGCTGAACTTAAAAAGGAAGCTGATCAGTGGACACAAAAAGGGATTGAACGCCAGTACCTTATACTTGTCAGGGCAGGAAAGCTTAGATCAGAGTTAGCCGAAAAAAATATTAATAAAAAATGGGAAATGAGTGATCTTGAAGATATTCAAAGAGAATTTAAAATTGTTCCTTACAGATTTACTGGAATTTTTTATTCAAAAATTGTCGATTTCAAGCAAAAGCTCCGTTTAGGTATCAACGGAATAGGTCTCATCATTAGAGATATAGTGATGCTCCTGCTCATTATTCTTATTCCATTTGCACTGAAGAGGCTTTTCGATCGCATCACAAATTCTTTAGATCAACTTAGAACTCAGATTCTCCAAAGCCGTACGAGTAATGGGCTATGGAAAGCTACCGCCATATGGATTCAAAGGTTAAAGCCATTTATCCCCTGGTTTTTTTGGTATTTAACATTAATTTTGGGCGAAGAGATTCTAAGTACAACTGTCTTAGCCGAAGGTTCAGCTTTATTTCCTTACTTTAAATATTATGTTCTCTACAAAATCTTCAGAAGACTTGTAATGTTGTTTTTGACGAGTCTTTCAGCAAGAGGCGATAGGTCTCTATCAAGAGAAATAAAATTAAAAGCGACTGAAACTGCAAAAGGATTAGGTTTGTTTGCCTTTTTCTCTTTCTCATTAATTCATGTCGTTGATTCAATTGTTAGCAAAGGTCTTATTTATGAGATCTTAGTCACTATTATTAAGATTCTAGCACTTACTCAAATACTGCGCTGGTCAAGTCGTTGGGCAAAAGAAACAAGCTATGCCATTAAAAGCAACCTGGCTGAAAAAAATTTAAAGCTAGTCGAAAGAATTGAAAAAGTTGTTCCCGTTTATATTTACTGTGTCCCTTGGTTATTAGCGTCTTTAATTCTTGAAGCCTTTTCTTTTGTCAAAGACTTAGGCTCAGACTTTGATTTATCAAAAAGATTGTCTGCCCAAGTCTTTAAGCGACAACTTGAAAATGTTGAGGAATTCTCTGAAGATGGAGTTCCTTCAAAACTTCCTTCTGATTATCTCGAATTGTTTCCATCTGGTATTGCAGATGATGATTCTGTGCTTATAGAGCCTGAAGGTGGAATTCTTGAAAAAATAAATACGGAAATTGAGGAGTGGAAATCAGGTAAAAGTGATGAACATTCAATAGCAGTTTTTGGAGACAAGGGCAGTGGAAAGTCTACGGCACTTATGCAGGTCACGGCAAAGCACGAAGACCTTCGTATCATTTCAGCTGATATCCCTGCAAAACTTACGACGCGAGAACAAACGTTGAAGTTTTTTTCAAACTTATTGCAAACAGATCTCTCTGAGGGTGGAAGAAGCCTTATTGAAGCCGACAAAGAATTTGAGCCGACACTTATTTTATTAGATGAAACACAAAACTTTTTTCTTTCCCGTGTAAACGGTTTTGAAGGATACAAAGCTCTGCTTGAATTAATAGGAACTAGAACAGAAAAGATTTTTTGGGTGGCTAGTTTTAACAGATATTCTTGGGCTTTTCTAAATGCGGTCTTTGGTAAAAACCAACACTTCAGAGCAGTCTTTAAAGTTCAGCCTTGGAAAGATGAAGATATTAAAAATCTTATTCTAAAACGTCATAAACAAGGACCGTATCAGTTAAGCTTTGATGCCATTATTCAAGCCGTTGGTAATACTAGGGCCGAAGAGGCTACAGCAGCCATTGAGTCAAAGTTTTTTAAATTACTGTGGGAACAATCTGGCGGAAACCCTAGAGCGGCACAAGAGCTTTGGCTTTCATCATTACATCGCATGAGCGCTAAAACACTTCGAGTTGGGTTGCCTGATGATCCAGAACTTTCAATTCTTAGCGAGATTTCTGATGATGCACTCTTTATTTATGCTGCCTTAGTAAGGCATGAAAACTTATCAACTTTAGAGCTTGTCGATGTTACAGACCTGCCAGAAGGAACAGTTCGATATGCTTTAAGACTAGGACTTGAGAATGAGTATCTTAATCGCTCAGAAGAAGGGCGCTACCGCATTGTAGCAGACTCTCAACGTAAACTTATAACGTATCTAAGAAAAAGGAACTTCATTTATGGAGGCTAAAGATCTTAATCAAATAGCCGCATTTTTTGAGCTGTTAAAGCCTGGAAAAATAATCATACTCGTTATTGGGATGCTCATTCTGGTTAAACTTGTTAAATTAATGCAAGACTGGTCAGAAGATCTAGGTGTAAAATTTCCTTCAAAGCGCTTATTCATACTTCAAGTCACAACCATACTAAGTTTTTCATTTTATATTTTTGGTGGCGTCGGTCTTTTCATGTCGACGATTCAACCAGGAAAAGAAATCATGGTTGCAGTTGGCGGATCACTTGCCGTAGCTGTCGGTTTTGCGATTAAAGATGTCATTGGATCATTGTTTGCTGGGATTATTCTTTTGTTTGATAGACCTTTTCACGTTGGGGATCGAGTCACTTTTGGTGATGTTTATGGAGAGATCAAAAGCATTGGCCTAAGAGCAGTTAGGCTTAATACTTTAGATGATAATCTGGTAACTATTCCAAATTCTAAGTTTATTACAGATGTTGTTGCTTCAGGAAATGCTGGAGCACTTGATATGATGGTTGTTGTAAACTTTCATACTCATATCGATGAAAATATAGACAAAATAAAGGCTCTTATTCATGAAGTAACTGTCACAAGTCGATTTGTTTATCTTGAAAAGCCTGTTGCAATTGTTATCGAGGAAGTTGAGTTTGCTTACTCTCCAGCCATTAAGTTTATTGTAAAATCGTATGTTCTTGATGTTCGATATGAAAAAGCTCTTCAAACAGATATTGTCTCCAGAGTGAATGAAGTTTTTAAGATTGAAGGAATTCAAAGACCCGGTCGATCATTGTCATGACAGTTCTGATTTTACTTGCCGGTGCAGCTTTTTCATTTATTGGTACATTAGTCGGTCTTGGTGGGGGGGTCTTTATGGTTCCACTACTGGTTCTAGTCGCTGGCTATCCATTACCAATGGCGGTTGGAAGTGTGGCCTTAGCTTTATTTCCTTCAGCATTAATATCAACCATCAGCAATTCAAGAACACAATCTATTGATTATAAAATAGGGATTAAATTAGAAATACCTACTATAGTGGGTGCTATTATTGGCGCACAGCTAACTGCCATTTTGCCTGTAAGACCATTGGAATTTCTTTTTGCATTATTTATTTTTTTTATGGCCTGGCATATGCGCCACAAGACCAGTGCGACTCATCTTGTCCAAAAGTTTAATAATACTCTTGGCTTAACTTTTCTTGGAACATTATCAGGAACACTGGCAGGACTGTTTGGAGTTGGTGGTGGAATTCTTAAAACACCAATACTGCTTAAAGTTTTCAATCTACCTGCAAAAAGAGCTGCCGCGACTTCACTTGCAATGATTATGGTGACTTCGATTGTCTCGTCATTAAAACATTGGGAATTAGGCCATATAGATCAACGGGCTTTGCCTGTTGTTATTGGTTTTGCTAGCGGATCAATTCTTGGTAATATATTTGGAAAGAAACTGACCGATGATAAAGTTCAGGTATTCCTCTCAATTGCCTTATTCCTAGCTGCCTTTGCTGTTTTAATACATGTTATCTTTTATGAATATTTTATATGAAGCTTAAAATTTTATTTGTCCTTTTTATTTTTAGTCTTTCGACAGTTCGTGCCAACGAATGTGGGAGCTGGTTTAGTAATTTCTCATCACCTGTTTGTACCAATGCAAAATATATTTTCTGGACAGGCGCATTTTTATCTTTAAGCCTCAGACTTGGTAAGTCTGCCTTTACTGACGACATTCAGGATCGAGTCGTTAGTAAAAACCACCTAAAACATTGGGGTGAAATTGGTGGGGATATTGGTTACGGTTATCTCAATGGTGCCTATATCTTAGGTAAATTTATTTTTGGCGGGAAAAATAGCAACCAACATGCTGAACATATGCTTGAAGCTTCCTTTTATACATTTGGAGTTACCTACGGTCTGAAAAAAAGTATTAATGAACGCCGTCCAGGGTATCCTGATGATAGAGATTCTTTTCCGTCAGGTCACAGCTCATTCGCCTTTGCCTTTGCCTCGGTAGTGGCTGCCAACGATGGCTGGGTTTGGGGTGGAGCAGCTCATCTTCTCGCTTCATACATCTCCTTTAGTCGTATTAATGATCAATGGCATCATCTCCATGACGTCATGGCCGGAATAACAATTGGAATGAGTTATGGTTGGGGTATTTACTTTAATCATAAAAATCATAGTAAGCCTTATTGGTTTAGTATGATTCCGACAGAAGATCTAAACGGACTAGCATTAAACTATGGTTATCGCTTTTAATAATGGAGCATTCTTGAAATTCTTACTATTACTCTTAATACTTTCTTCGTGTGCCAATGTGCCACAAATTGATCGCGGACACCTCGCCAAAAGAATGATGAGTTTTGAGCCTAGACCAGAGGAAGCAACTTTTAAAAATGAAGTTCGTGCCTTTAGGGAAACAGCTGTTGGTGGCTCAGCAGCAGTAGGAGGCGGTTGTGGTTGTAACTAATAAAAAAATTACATCAATCCTTCTAGGTATTATTGTTCTTGTGTGTCAGATGCAAAACGCCTTTGCTGAAATGATGCAAAAGGGGAGAACGAAACTTAAAGTTCTAGCTAATCTATACCATCAAAATAGTAATAATGGCGCTCAAGTCGTCGACAACTTTGGTCGTGAAGAAGCCAATGTATTTGAACCAATGATCTTTATTGAACATCAAATCAATGAAAATACAGCTATCAATGGCAACTTTGTTTTTGATGCTTGGTCGGCGGCATCTGATACTAAACTTGATGGCTATACAGGTGCCAGTGGTGAAGCTTCAATTGCCAACCAAGCTAGAGTAAGCGGAACATTTGGAGTCAGACAAGAGTATGGCTCAACTGAATGGCATACTAGCCTGGGCTTTTCTAGTGAATACGACTATAGATCATTTAATGGTGCCATTGGTGCCAGTAAAGGTTTTGCCCAAGATAACTTCACGCTTGGTCTTGATCTAAGATACTACGCTGATGCTGTTAAGTTATTTACGGATATCTCTCCTGCTTCTACAGCAAAGATATCTGACTACTTAGCAAGACAAATTTTAAACGTCTCTTTAACGGCCTCACAAATACTAACAGTTAAAGATATTGTTCAGCTCTCCTTAGATTTTATTCGTGCCACAAATAATCTAGAATCTACGGCCAGTACTGTTCTTGTGAATGGAACACGTGAAACTGAAGATCTTCCTGACTCCAGAGCGCGCTATGCCACAGGAATTAAATGGGTCCATGGAGTAGGGGACACCTCTGCCCTTCATCTTAATTATCGTTATTATTTTGATCAGTGGGGAGCCGATGCCCATACACTTGGAGCAAACTATTATTGGTCGGTTCGTGATGAGCAAGATCTTATCGAGCTTTCGACTCGTTTTCATAAACAATCAAAAGTTGATTATTATGCTGAATCATTTAGCGCTGCTCACCAAGGCTTTAAAACGAGTGATTCTGATCTTGCAGACTTTAGCTCATACGAAGCTGGACTTGCTTATGATCGAAGTCTTGGTGACAAGAAACTATTAGGAATAGATTTAGAAAATGTCTTTTTCAATAACGGAGTAACATATGCCATTCGCACAAACGGTCTTCGCTACGCTTATTGGCAGTCTTCTTTTGCTTTCGAGTTTTAGTCTTAATGCAAAAAGTTTAGAAGATTTTAGCTTACCTATTTATGATTCTGAAAAGACCTTTCAACTCAAAAATGAAAGGTCAAAAGGTTTAGTTGTTCTTAATTTTTGGGCGACCTGGTGTACGGCCTGTATAAAAGAGATTCCAGAGCTTGAAAACTTAAAGAAGACTTATTCTAATAAAGCTCAATTTTTTGCCATTAATGCTGGTGATAAATCTAGAGATATTTCAAAGTTTATTAAAAAACATGGATTCACGTTTACCATCCTTAGCGACAAAGATAAGTCATTCAGCAAGGACTTAAACGTTCTTGAGTTACCAAGAACGATGGTGATTGATAAAAAAGGCGTGGTCATATACGATTCGGATAAGCCACCTGCTAAGTTATGAGTACGTCTTTTGAAAACGATTCTTTAGTCACTACTCAAGCGATCCATAAAGCAATGGGTGGTGAGTTTGTTTATCTTTGTTATCCGCAAAAAAATTTCTCAAAAACAGATATTGAATATTTATTCAAGCAAGCACACGCTGAAGTGCTGCGAATTGAAAAAAACTATACTGAATTTCACGACAGCATCTTAAATAACGTCAATAGATCTGCTGGAGTTAAACCAGTTAAGATAGATGAGGAGATGTTTCATCTTTTAAACGAATCGATTACTTACTCAAAAAAAACTAAAGGCTTATTTGATATAACCTTTGCCACTTTAACCATTGCAATTCGTGAAGCTAAAAAAGAGAATAGGCAATTGTGCGAGACTGAAAAAGATGAGTTAAGAAACCTAATTAACTATAATAATATTGAGCTCAACCGCGATCAATCCACTGTCTTTTTTAAAAATCCTAAAACACGGATTAGTTTCGGAGGTATTGGAAAAGGTTATGCCGTTGATAGGGCATTTAGCTTCTTAGAATCAAAGGGGCTTGTTAATTTCTCCGTTAATGGATCAGGAGATTTAAGAGTACACTCAAGCAGTGATGCTCCTAGACCTTGGAAATTAGGTATTCGAAACCCATTTGCAAAGAATCCCTCTCAGGCTGCAGGGATGGTTCAGCTGGCCAATGGAGCTCTTGTTAGCTCTGGCACTTACGTTCAAGGCCAACACATTATTAGCTCTGAGCATGAGCAAACGTTGAATCTGGTTTCTATGACATTAATTGCTGATACAACGATGATGGCAGATGTTTACGCCACAAGTTTAATGCTGATGAATCCATCCGAAGCGATGCTTTTTTTGAATAAAGAAGACTTGATTGGTATTGGAATCGATCAATCTGGAAAAACACATTTATCAACTAAAGCAATCAAACAGTTTGGCCTAAGTTCTAATCGTTAAGGTGACAGCTAAATCCATCAACTAAACTGGACTGATAAAAAGGTCCTGACGCCTGCATTGATTTCACTTCAAAGCCGAATTGATTTTGATTTGAGCTATAAAACGTATATTGGCCGTTATCATAAATGACAGTATAATCCATTAAACCCTTAGAAAAACTCGCCAGAGCCTTGCCCTCATACCCACTTACTAAAGCACTAGCAACGAATTCGTCCATCTCTTCAATATAACCTTGGCCGCAATACATCGACATATCACCGCCGTATGAGCTTAAAGAGAGTAAAGTCATGATCGATAGTATTAATTTTTTCATTTTTATATTCTGCAAGTATTAGTAAAGTCTTCTTTTTCAAATGAGATTGTACACTGATCGTTTTCATCACAAACTTCTACTTCAATGAGCTGTGATCCCGTAGAAACTAGACCATTTCCAACAAGGCTCATTACCTGGCGAGCGGACTCTCCATTAAACTGCTCTTGAATAATAATGTTATTACCTTCGCATGAAGTTATTGTCGTTAACCCAGATTCATCAGTGACTGTAGATGGAATTGTATCTTCAACAGTTGCGCCTTCAAATGTTGCACTCAAAAGATATCCATTTCCAGCAGCCGTATTGCTAAGTCTATCAATAGCATAATCAAATGAATCGCCACCAACTTCAAAAGTACATTTTAAATTATCAAAATTAAACTGTGGGCACGCTAAAGCATTTAATGAAACTAGTGCTAAAGAAGCAGCGATTAATCTTTTCATTGGTCATCCTTTCAATTTTTTCCTTTATAACAGAAAAATTCAACTGCTTGGAATGATATGAAAAATCTATAGGTCAGCGATTAAATCAAAAAAGCCTTAAGTGCTCTGATATTTCCGAACTCTTTAGCCACTTCTTTAGAAACTAAGTTCTTACGATAGCCGTGCGATCTCTTTCACCAATAATAGGTAGGGTAGGCATAGATAGAAGGTTAAACTCATATAAAACAGGCTGAGTGAATACCATTTCATAAGTCAGCACTGAAACGGTTGCAATTTTTTGTTTATCAGGACCTTGCGCCCAGCCAATCAGATGAGCAGCTAGCATGCCTCCCATTGAGTGACCAACAACACTGATCTTCTCCAGCACGTGAGGCGAGAAGAAAGAGTAAAAAACAATAAACGCATAATTATCCCTTAGAATATTAGGTCCTCATAGCAATGGAACAAGTGAATTCTAGTAAAATTAATAACTTAGTATGCATCGCTTTTGGTATTGGAGGTAAACAGAATGTAATTTTTTCAATGGGCTATAATGCGGCGCGTCTTTAGTTTAAAGTAGTGAAATACTTTACCAAAGAGATATTATGAAAATCATCAGTAGATTATTAGGTCTTATTCTATTTTGTAGCTTTATTTTGAGTTCTTTACCTGTCATGGCACAACAGAAAATGACCAAGGAAGAAAAGAAAGAAGCACGTCAGCAAAGAAAGGCCATCAAACGAGCTTTTAAAAAGCTTAATAAAAGAATTGCAAAAGACCCTGAGCTTCGAGAGGAGTTTTATTCAATTTTAAAAGAATGCCCTGAAATAGACACTGCTTGCCAGGATAGACTTCAAAGAGCCGTTAATGATTCTGTTAGTGGTAGTGAGTTAGAAGATGCTGCCAATGGACTTACATTTGGCATTTGTCATCCAACCGATGAATCACAAAAATTTCATAAATTCTTTTATTCTAAAAAAAATTATCTTTGTAAGCTGTCTTCTAACGGCGAAGTCTATGACAAAGCTGTTGATAGAAAGCTATTTGGGCCAGGACTTCTTTGGGATAAGCAATCAATCGTTCTCATGTGTACAGGACCAGCTTATGGAACAAAGGCTTATGGCTCGTCTGTAGTCGTTGGGGCAGGTTACGGTATAACACTAGCTTCAGTTTTTGGTAAGGTTGGCCTATGTCTTGCTGTTGGCGCAGGACAATCAGTAGGATTCTTTATCGGCGCAGAAAAATATAAGTTTGAAAAACTAGATCTAGATGAAGATGAAGATGAATAGATTTATTCTAGCCTTATTTATGGTTTCAAATTTTGCTCATGCAAGTTCATGTATAATGCCTAGCTTTGACCAAGAGGTTGTTACCACTGGCACAACACTTAAAGAAATTGAACAAAAAGAACTAACCGACGGTCAGTGTAAAATCTTTAGAAAAGAATTTAAAAGAAGAGGAAAAGGAAAGTCTCACAAATTGGATGATGTCACTTTTAATAGAGCAAAAGTCCTTTGTGGTAAGTGGATGTTTATTAACCTTGGAATGAAAACTAAAATAGGAATTCCACAGGTCCTTTTAAATTCTCTAAGGAAAATTCCTGATGTAGGCAAGAAACTTGAAGGGTTTGGTTTTCTAACGGATGCTTCTTGGGAGAATGAGAAGTTTCCTTTTGGAATTGTAGAAGCAAAGCACCACAATCCTTTTAGTTTTAAAAGAACAACAACAAATAAAATTGCTCAGATAAGCTGTGCTGGCTGTCATACCGGGAGACTATCTGATGGACGTTTTTCACTTGGCATGACAAATGAGAGTTTTGATTATGGGAAGTTTATTCAATTCACTCTCTTTTCAATTTGGATGGTAGACAAAGAAAAAGAAGATACAAATCGCTGGTTGCCTGAATTAATTAGTAAATATAAAGAATTAGAAAAAAATAATAGTGATTTCTTTTTAACGCTATTAAAAGCGACCGAAAAGCTACCTTCCAATGATTTTTTATTAAAATATGTCATTGGTGAAGAGCCACCACCTCTTGAAACCCAACGTTCATTCGTTAATTCTAGCCCAGGCATTTTTAATGGTTTCGCACCAAGCTTAAACTTTGATGATAGACAAATCTATCTTACTGCACCTCAAATTTGGGAGTATGGCACTGAAGATGAAGCTCACTATGGAACTCTTGCTGCAAAAGAATCTGCGCAAGAATTTACGAGTGAGGCTTTTGTCTACACAACTCGTACAAAGCGCTATAATAAGGAAGAATACTTAAGTCCAATTTCTGAATATTTAAAATGTATTAAAGCTCCAAAAAATTTAAAAAAACGAGATAATCAATTATATAAGGTTGGACAAAAAGTCTTTCAATCGAGCTGTATAAGTTGTCATGATCTCGGCCATGGCGGAGGGTCTTTAGCTGTAGAGCCTCAAGATATTGGAACTCCAGATTCATACCTAGAGTTATTCACGAATTATGTCCCAACCGAAATTCAAAGTCAGAATACTTTTAATATTCTAGAAGATCTAAACTTAGATAAATCGACCAGCAAAATTAAAGTTAGACGACTCAATGGTATCTGGACAAGGCATAACCTAACTTCAAATGGTCAAATCGATGGATTTAAACATCTTTTTTGCTTAGAAGGAAAAGAAAGAATTCTAGTTGATGCCAAAGATCCTCAGACTCAAGGCATACACTTAGATTTGTGTAATAACTATAATGCTGATGAGAAAAATGGCTTAATCGAATTTTTAAATTATATGTAAAAGTAGCGACCACAGGTTATTTTTTGAGGGCATGAACTGATAAAGGGGGGATTGAGAGAGATTTCTCAATATCCAGATTCTCCCCCCCATAAATACCCTTATGTGGGGTAGGCTCAGGGGAGGATTTTAAACCCATTCTGAGCCCATTTTAAGCACTTTTAGGTCTTAGTACCAGAACTGACAACGTAGATTTCTTGAAGAAGCTCCACGAGTTCTTAGCTCACCTCTGTATGAACGGCCCCATTGAGGTTTAAGATCTGGCCAAGTATCTAGTGTGAAATCAGCTCCGTTTGATCCGAAATATCTGTACTCATACTGACCAAAAGTTCCACGCAAATTCATGAATGAACGCTCAACCAAATTACGATTAACATATAGCTCAGTATTAGCTGTACGTAGTCCACGGCTAAATCCGAAATCTAGGTTAAATTCAACGCGATCAGCGAATGATTCACAACGAAGTTCACGTAATGCCTGGGCCTGAACAAGTCCCGAAAATCCTAATAAAACAACTAAAAATAAAGCTTTCATAAAGCATCTCCCTCTCAAAGAGTTATAAAAATCCATAGAATATTAATAGGTTATATGTAAACGACATCAATTGACAACTATACAAACAGTAACAATTACAAGGTCTCTTTAAATAATTTTGCAGCGTGTTATTATTCCGCCAGATATAGGAGAAATGAATGAAAAAACTAGTATTTGGACTACTTTTAGCACTTTTAACGCTCATTAACTTGGCCCAGGCCAAAATGGTTGAAAAACCTGAGTTAAATTTTTCAATCAATTATAATGATCTTGCTAAAGGGGAGATCCACTACTCTTTTTCACTCATGGATTCATCAAAATTACCTGCTGATATCGCAGCTGTCGATACACTTGGAATTATGCAAATTTCGAGCTCAAAGATCCTTTATAATAAGATTGCCTATATCATCGCTAAGCCCGTTGGACATTTTAACTACCAACAGGTCACCAACTATAATGAAATTAAGCGCCTTATGCCCCACGCGAATGTTAAGAAACTAACTGAGCGTTCATACAAAGTAAGCACTAGAGGCCTTTTCGGATATAGCTATCTTTTAGATATGGAATACGATTCAGAAATCGTTAGTACGGCCAATGATTCAGCAGTCATTGAATCAATTGATCGCGCAAAACGACTTGATGGAACTTTAGGCCAAGTCGACTCAACCATCTTTCGCCATATTCATGACTTTTCAAAATACAGCAATGCTGGTGTGAGTGTTACTAGACATTATGACCTCGACGGCGAAGCGACACTTGTTGTAACGACAAATATTAGTTCTGTGAAATCAATGTTTGCTATCGAAAGCATAATTAAGCCTTCATTTGTAAAAGAAACAGAAACGATGGTTGAACTAACTAAGAAAAAATAAACAAAATACGTATTAATTTTAAAGAGTTACGGTAAAACTATTTTACTCAAGTAATTGATCGAACATACCGAAAAGAGGTCATGTTCATTATTGCAACTCTTATCTTTTTGACCGTCGCTACGAGCTTTACTTGTGCCCTTGTTGAAACGACATTGCTCAATATAACGCCTTCTTTTTTACGCCGATTACATAAGAAAAATGAAAGTCTATCGGCTCAGCTCAAACAACTTATCGATCAATTTGAATATAACCAATCAGCATTAGCAGGTGTCAGTACCCTCTTAATTGTTCTTGGTTCTGCATTAATCGGAGTCCAAGTTTCAGAAATCTATGGTAGTTCCGCTGTTCCAATGGCATCAGTTGTTACAGCCATAACAATGGTAGCACTAACTCAAGTTTTACCACGAGCAATTGCAAGTCATTATTGGCCTTCACTTTGTCAGTTCGCGGTTAGTGTCCTTCCTGCCTTTAAACTTTTTGCCGCTCCTTTTACATTGATGTCTCAATTCGTTCAAAAGCTTGGACTTAATAAATTTCAAGAGCCAGTGATTCGCTCAGAGATCGAAACTATTACAGAACAAGGTTTTAAAGATGGAGCCATTGAAGCTTCAGAGTACCAACTGCTAAACAATGTTCTTGAATTTAAAAGATGGCGCCTAATAGATATCATGACCCAAAGGTCTGATCTTTGTTCAATTGATCCTGATATGACGATTGATGAGGCCCACGACATTATAAGAAGCTCGAAAAATAATAAATTTCCTCTTTTTGGAAAAGATCATAATGAAACCGTTGGTTACGTCAAAAGAGCTGATATTGCAGAGGCTATTTTAAACAACCACGGCAAACAATCTATTCGAAAGTTGGCCCGTCCAATTTTGACAGTCCCACATAATATGCGCGCTAGAAAACTTCTCACAAAGTTTAGAACACGTGATTGTGAAATTGCCTTAATCGTTGACGATTATGCTGAAGTCATTGGCATGGTCGCACAAGAAGATATGCTTGAAACATTACTAGATCAAAATGAAACTCTAAGGAGAGCCGCATGAATAAAATCACAGCTATTGTCCTACTTGGCCTTATCGCTCTTTTCCAATCTTGCTCTTCAGCAAGTCGATCTGTGGCGCAAGAAAAGAAAAATACGATGGAAGAAAAAAAGCACCACTACCCTGCTCTTCGCCGAGTTGATCGCTATTAATCCTTCCCCTGCCTCTTAGGAATGGCATAGTTAGCAAGTCAACCTATCGTTATTAGGTAGATTTCTACGACTATGTCATAATAAGACTATGAAAACTGGTAAGCTCCTACCATTGCTCTTCATCATTTTATGTCTGGATCTACAGGCGATGGATAACGACGTTATTCCGGGTTCTGCCGGACAAGTTAATGACTCTTCTCCAAGGGCCCTTCAAGCTGTTATTGAAACAGATCCTGCGGTTCAACGTGTTCTAAAAAGTTGTTATGACAACGATCCGCCAAAAACAGCAAACGAAACCATGTCGGAGTGTTTATGGTCTAGACTTGGCTCGGACCAAGACAGAGTTAAGCAACTGATTCAACAAGCACAAGAAGCTGAGGCAGGCACTCAAACTGCAACAGCTGATTCTGTTAATTTAAACTCTTCGGTTTCAGGAGTTAAATTTAAAACCATCAATGATAGTCCTGCAGACGACCTTCAAAAACAGGCGTTGAGCAAGCTTGGTGATTATTATAGCAAGCGACTTGATGAGGCCTTTAAATCTACAGATAACAAACTTAATGTAACTGACCAACAAGTCTTTTTTGAGTTAGCAAAAACTCAAATTGGTAAAAATGTTATTACTGCATGGAGTTCTGCCTGTCTTGATGCAGGTTGGGTTGATAATACTGACGGTAAAAATAGCGGAGAATACCTGGTTATCTTAGCGCCATCGACGAGTTCTGGCTCTAATTACCAAAAACTTAGAAATGCCAACATGGATGCTTTAAAAGGTCAGGTTGCAGGTAAACAGCTATCTGAGAAATATTTTAAATGTGTCGCTCAATTTCCAATGCTTTGTAAGAAAAAAAATGGAAAATTAAACCTGCAAGGCGCTGGTGCAACTCAAACACCGGGCACAGATCCAAATTCAGCATCAGGCATCACTGCGGGAGCAAGCTCTCAATCTCAAAAAGTTGAGTATGAGGACTACTCTATTCCTTCTGGTAAAGTGATTAAAAGTATTAACGGACAAGGGACTGGTATTACGACTCAATCTTCAGAAATTTCTGCCTTAGAAAAATCAAGTCAAGAACGAGCTTGTGAAATCACTGCCTATGTCGACGGACTAAGAAGACAACTTTCTGCCACTGAAAAAATTGCCAATATTATGAAAGATGATACGGTTACAAAATCACAAGGCAACATAGAGCTTGGAAAATCCCAGCGCACAATTGGAGATGTTGATATCGATAGACTTACAACTGTTACTTCAGGTGACCTGACCGCTGAGGATAGTTATTACGGAGCCGTTGAATCAAATAAACAACTTCTTGAAGAATGTAAGCAAAATGCAAGTGATGCTAGATGTAATAGTCTTGTCGCCAATACTGATGAAGAAAAAGCTCGAATAAGAGCCTCAGGTGTAGCCTTTATGCTTGAAACCGAAATGATTAAAAATAAAATCAAAGACGATACTGAGCTTGCTAAATTAAGCTTAGAAGAAAAGCAAACAATCCTTAGAAAACTTGACCCCTCAACTCCTGTCGATGAAGGAGATATTGATCAAAAAATCAAAAATCTGCGTGATGCTTTTTCAAATGAAAGAAATGCATTGGTTGCTAGCTTATCAAAAAAGGTCGAGCAACTAGAATCAAGCAGTGCTAACAATTTACAGTCAAAGACAAATACTGTTGCAGACAGAATCCTTGCAAAAGGAAATGAATATGTGCAACTCATGCATTTTAATAACGTCATTTCAGGATACTTTAGTGTTGAAGGTGGAAAGAGCAATGTAAGAGTGCTTGATTTAGAACTTGAAAATGTGGCAAATCTAGAAAATAACAACGGATTGAGTCAAGGACCAGGTGGAGGTCTAGTAAGTCGCTTTAATAATTCATATGGTTCGGATCTCCAACGAGAAATCACCAAAAATAACGATGGCATAAATATCGGCGGAAGCAGCGAGCAAAATGAAATCATCAATCTTAAGTCAGAACAAATTGGTCAATTCCTTGACTACGAAATTGATCCATAAATCTCACTCTCCTATCAATTAAAATTCTGATATAATTTCGATGCTTAAACATCTAAGGAGCATCAGTGAATTATTTTAGCGATGAAAAAGAATGGCAGTGGTTATTTCGTCATGGAATTGATTGGGAAACTATTATCCCTCTATATTACAAATCTTTTCCTACAGAAGACGGCCTCAATTCAAAAGAAGAAGCGCTACAATTTTTTGAAGAGCTGATGGCCTCAACTGGTGAATGGAGTGGAACTTCGGTTCAAGACCGCGCCGCTAAATTAGATGACGATGGAGCTGGAAAAGTTGTCGATGGAAAAACAATACCAAGCCCTGCACTCGCTGAACTTTATCAAGAAGCAAAAGATTTACAACTTTATGGTATTAGCCTTCCAACAAAGCACGGTGGCATGGGTGTGCCAGCTTCACTTCATATGGTAGTGCTAGGTCAACTTTCACGAGCATGTGTTGCCTCTTCAACTCAACTAGCTTTTTTTACTTCAATTGGTGAAATGATTCATCGTTTTTGTGACGATGAAACGGCAGATCGTTTAGTTCCAAAGATTGTTGCTGGAGAGTTAAGCGGATCGATGTGCTTAACTGAACCAGGTTGTGGATCGGATCTTGGACTTATTCGTACAACCGCTGCACCACAGCCAGACGGCTCATATCATATCAATGGTTCGAAAATATTTATCACCAATGGTGGTGGCGGAATTCACTTCACTTTGGCCAGAGTTAATGGTGCCCCTGAAGGACTTGATGGAATTTCAATGTTCTTACTCGAGCAAGATTTAGGTGATGGTAAAAACAATTTCAACGTTGTTAAAAATGAAGAAAAGATGGGCATGCACGGCTCATTTACGACTGAGATTCTTTACGAAAATAGCAAGGCTCATATTATTGGAAAAGAAGGTGAAGGCTTTAAGATGATGCTTCACCTTATGAACGAAGCTCGTATTGCCGTGGGTATGCAATCTCTTGGCGTGATTGAAGCTTCAATTGGTTACGCCGTTAATTATGCCAATGAACGTCAGCAATTTGGAAAACCAATTTCTGAACTTCCGCTGATGAAGCGTCTACTTAATGATTTTACAACTGAGCGAGATGCTATTCGAGCTCTAATGGTTGATACTATTTCTCATTTTGATATTTTCCAAAAATTAGATCTTAAGCAACGTCACACAGGTGATTTAACCAAAGAAGAGCAAAACCTTTTAGAGGAAGCTAGACTTTGGACTAGAAAGAGAACTCCTCTTGTGAAGTACTACGTCTGTGAAACAGGCGTGACTCTTTCTCAGCGTGCGATTCAAGTTCTTGGTGGATACGGCTTTATGCACGAGTACCCAGTTGAGCGTTATCACCGCGATAGTTTTGGCCCGCTACTTTATGAAGGCACCTCTCAAATCCAAGCTCTCATGGCACTAAAAGATGTGGTTAAGTACGCCATTAAAGATCCAAAAAGATTTTTCCAAAATGTTTTATTTAAACATCCTGGAGCTGATCTTCTTTCGGGTTCTGAGGAATGGTCAAAAGATTTCAAAAGCATTCATTATCGTTTCAAAAAGAAAATGCTTGGCCTTCTTATCTCTTCACTAAAGCCTGAAGGCTCTAAAGTCTTTAATGCTAAATCATGGCAGTCTGAAGCTGGTGTCGATAAGCTCATGGTTCATGCAGAAACATTGACTCAAGCCTTATCTTATATGGAGACTCTTAGAGTTCTTTGCGAACACGCAAACAAAGATAAAACTCGTGCTGACTTATTTTTTAGATATAAAAAATTGATAACTCCAAGACTTGAAGGTATTTACGCCGACTGGAGTTAAGGCTTAAATTACGTTCCACACAGCGCGCAATACTTTTGTTTGATATATCAAACAAATATTGATACCGTTGCCTCAATCATTAAATATTGAGGGAATATGAAGTCATTAATCTTTGTCTTAACACTTTTTATCGCCACTTTAAGTCAGGCCAAGATGGTTTTCTTAGTCGAAGGCCCACTTGGAAAGCACGTCGGTGTCAGTACCGATAACTCTACCTATAAGCTCTTAACAGGTGGAGAGTCTTGGAACCTCTACCCTACTATTTCATCTGATGGCTCAAAGATTGCTTATGCCAATGGTTCATCGCCAACCGACTTAGTTCTTACGGTTAAAGACCTTAATACCAGAGAAGTTAAAAGACTCACTTCACCAGGTTTTGTTTTACAGCCAATGTTTTCTAAAAATGGCACCAGAATCTTTTTCTCTCATCAGGTTGATGGCATCAACCATATTGCTTATAAAGATTTGAATTCCGCTGACTCCATTCAATACGTCACTAAAGAGCATCAAAGCTTTTTTCCAGCACCTTTTCAAAGTGGTGAGATGCTAATTTATCAACGTAACCGTGAAGGACAAGCCAGAGAAATCGTTATGCTTGATCTACTCTCCAATTCTAATAATGAGGAAGTGATTGGCCTTGGCATGGCGCCTGCTCTATCAAAAGATGAACAGTTTATTGCTTATACTTCAAAGGTTGATGGAAACTGGGATATCTATGTCTATAACCGCTTTACCAAAGAAACAAAGAGAGTCACTTTCGATAGTGCCAATGATTTTTCACCGTCGTTTGATCGTATTGGAAACCTTATCTATACTTCTGATCGTTTAGAAAATGGTGTCTTCTCAATTTTTTCTCAAGATTTAAGTTCATGGAGCACAAATCAATTACAAGAAAATCTTTTAATTACAAAAACTGGAACTAGTTTTTACGCACCAAGAAGCTCTGGCGTTGAAAGTTATACAACAACTCAAATGCCAAAACTTATTGGTACACCAAGATCTTCTTTTGGAACAATTAATCATCAAGGTAATATTTATGTCGTTGGCGGTCATCAAGGCGCAGAACATACTTATCCTCCAGAGTCTTTCACTGGCAGAATGACCGGCTATAATATCGCCTCAAAGACTTGGAGAGATCTTGCTCCAAGACCAAATAAAGCGCATGGCTACCAACTTGCTGCTCAAGGAAAGTACCTTTATGCCTTTGGTGGCTTTGCTTATGAAGCAAGCACAAATCCAAAATGGAAGTCGATTGATACAGTTGATCGCTACAATATAGAAACTGGACTCTGGGAAGAAGTCACTCCAATGCCTCGTCGTCGCTCATCTAATGTGGTTGTTCAAATTGGTCTGAAGGTTTATCTCATTGGTGGATGGGATGCGACTCCGAAATTTGATAATGATATCGATGGAACTTTTCATGACCAAATTGATGTCTTTGACCTCGCAACACTTAAGTGGGCAACAATAGATACAAAACTTCCAAAGAAAAGACGTGCTTTTAGTGGCTTTTCAAAAGATGGAATGATTTATCTTGTTGGTGGAATTTCTGAGGGTGGAAGTCATTTCTCTTTAAGTGATGATTTTACGAAATTTAATCCACAAACAGGCCAGTTTAGCGATATGCCAAAACTTCCTTTTGGAACATTTGCTCCGGCGGCAGGATCAATTGGCAATAAAGCCTTTATGTTTGGCGGTATGTTTAAAACAGGAACATTCAATTACGAATATGTTCCGCATATCTACCAATTTGATTTTGAAACGAATATGTGGACACACTCAGGACGTTATTTAAATGAATATAAGGGCTTCTCACAAGTCATTCAGATGAATTCTTGCTTAGCAATTTTAGGTGGCCATAGCTACAAAGATAATACAGACAGTCCGGTCGATACATTTGAGACATTCTGTTCAAAGTAAAATGTCTCAAATCATCAATCGACTAAGCTAGTTCAACACCCTCGGCATCACTTTCGCTGGGGGCTGTTTTCACACTTGATCTTTCAATTCCAATATCAAAGCCAGCAAGAAACGCAGAAATGATCGGACTTAAATAGTTAAAGAAGGCATAAGGTGCATACTCAAGAGTTGCTACACCCATAACCCCTGCTTCATAAGCTCCACAAGAGTTCCAAGGAATTAAAGGTGAAGTCACTGTCCCCGCATCTTCAAGAGCACGAGAGAGGTTCTTAGGGTGTAAGCC